>JAVKFU010000006.1 GCA_040223695.1 Deltaproteobacteria bacterium | reverse complement strand
GACCGCTGCATGCCCCGCTCCTTATGCTCGTTGTGCCGTCTCTGGTAGAGAAGACGAAATTTACCCTGGCCCCCCTGGGAGCGTTTGTTACGGTTACCGTGTTGACGGTACCCGGCTGGTTCGGGTCAAAACCGCTCAGAGGCGGGTCTCCGCCCGGCACCGGTGTGGGGGCGGGTGTAGGAGGAGTATCAATTTTTTCAATGATTTTAAATATTTCCCCGTCTCTATCGACTATGTAGATTTCCCCGCTATCGTCTTCCCCGAATGACGTGACGTTGTTTATAGCGCCGCCGGCCTGGGGTTGAAGCTCCTGGGTTCTCTCCTGAAATTGAGTAATATTATTTCCCTCCCATACGAAAGACCATATCCGGCCCGTACAGAAATCTGCGAAGAAATATGTCCCGTCGAGCTCGGGAATCGCCGGACCCCGGTACGCGTAACCCCCTGTGACGGAGCAGTTTCCGCCCGCGTGGGTGTAGTCGTGCACGGGCGGTGTCAGATCTCCGGAATTACATATACAGTCCGGAAGCCCCGTGCATGATAATCCCTCCATGCATCTCCATCCGTAGTTCTCGCCCCCGGTGCTGTCTCCGGCCTGTCTGTTCACCTCTTCTCTTGCCCCCTGTCCCACGTCGGCAATATAGAGATCGCCGTTTAAGCGGTCAAAGCTGAATCTCCAGGGGTTCCTGAGTCCGAGCGCCCATATGGAGTCGAGCACGCCGGGGTCCCCTATAAAGGGATTGTCCGCGGGCGCCGAGAAGCCTCCTCCGTCCCCGACGTTCATTCTGAGGATCTTGCCGAGCGCTTCCCCTTTGTCCTGCGCCCTGTTTCCGGGGTCGTTCCCCGAGCCCCCGTCTCCAGTTCCTATATAGAGGTGGCCGTCGTTCGGGCTGAATGCGAGCATCCCTCCGTTATGATTGCCGAAGGGCTGCGTCAGGATCGTCAATATCGTCTCGCTGCCGGGGTCGGCAATGTCCGGGTTTCCGGACACCCTGTAGCGCGCAATTACCGTATTCCCCGAGTTGTTCGTATAGTTCACATAAAAATATCCGTTATTCGAATAATTCGGATGGAACGCGAGTCCGAGAAGTCCCTGCTCGCCTCCGCTTCCCGCTTTAGAGCCTATATCCAGAAACGGTATGGCGAGCACTGCGCCGTTCTTGATTATCTTAATCCGCGCCGTATTCTGCTCGACCACGAACAGACGCGCGGAGTCCCCGGTAGGGGATGTAACGTAAAGAGGGTCGGAGAAGCCCTCTCCGATCTTTTCAGTCGTAATCTCCAGCCCGGATGCGCTATAAGCAATAAAAATGGAGAATATAGTAGGCAGCAGAATCCTGATTTTGTTCACTTTATTTAACCCCCGCGTAGAAGTCTTTGAGTCCGAGGGCAAATAGAGGCCGGAAGGATAAAACAGCATCGTCCCTTTTTTCGGCAGCCGGCCAGCCCTGGGCGCGCCCGCGCCTTTAGGTCTTCGGCTTTGCGTCCCATCTTTTCACATGGTTTGCCTTTTCGGACCGGGACTATTAATCTGTCCTTCCAAAGATTATCACTGCCGGCCGGTTTAATCAACATGGATTTAGAGGCGGTTAAGCCCATGTATATTTTTCTGGCCTGTTTGCTCTTGACGAATATTTAGTCATATTGTTAGTAGGAATTTTATATCGGAAATATATGAGTCATCGAATAAGTAAAATCGGAGGAGTCGTATGAGTGACAAAAAGTTCAGGGCATTGGTGGTGGAAGAAACGGATGAAAATAAATTCTCAAGGACTATTAAAGAGAGGTTAATAGATGAGCTTCCCGGAGGGGACGTTTTAATAAGGGTGCATTACTCTTCCCTCAATTATAAAGACGCCCTTTCCGCGTCGGGTAATAGAGGGGTCACCAAAAATTATCCGCATACCCCCGGCGTCGATGCATCGGGAGTGGTTGAGGAGAGCTCTGCCGGTGATCTGAATCCGGGCGACCGGGTCATAGTCACGGGTTTTGACCTCGGGGCGAATACCTCGGGCGGATACGGCGAGTACATAAGGGTGCCCGCCGGGTGGGTGGTACGGCTTCCCCAAGGACTTTCCCTGAAGGAAAGTATGGTTTTCGGCACGGCCGGATTTACCGCCGCCCTCTCCGTATACAAAATGGAGCAGTTCGGTGTTGTGCCTGCCACGGGAGAGGTCCTCGTCACCGGCGCTACAGGGGGAGTGGGAAGCGTCGCGACCGGAATTCTCGCAAGAGCCGGATATCACGTGGTTGCCGCAACAGGGAAGACTGAGCAGAAACAGTTCCTCCTCGATCTCGGCGTCAAGGAAGTAATAAGCAGGGAAGACGCAAAGGATGATTCAGGAAGGCCCATGCTCAAGGGAAGATGGGCGGGTGTGGTCGATACTGTAGGGGGCGAAATCCTCGCTACCGCGATCAAATCCGCAAAACACGGCGGAGTGGTTACGTGCTGCGGAAACGTGGCTTCAGCGGATCTCCCGATAAACGTCTATCCTTTCATCTTGAGAGGTGTGTCTCTCGTAGGGATTGATTCCGCTTACTGCCCGATGGAAATCCGTCAAAAGGTATGGGACAAGATTGCCGATCTCTGGAAATTCCATAAACTCGATACGCTGACCAAAGAGATTTCCCTCGAAGAGCTCGAGCCTGAGGTTGAGCTTATACTTCAGGGCAAACAGAAGGGAAGGGTGGTCGTTAACCTGGAGAAGTAGATATCACGAACCCTCCGCGCCCGGTTACTTCTTTTATTCCAACTGCGTGTGGATTGATAATCTCCCGCGTTAAATCAAGCACACAATCGGATTAATCCTTCCGTTTTACAGTCATATAACTCCGTTCCTCCCGGTAGGTTGAATAAATCCCGGGTTTGGAATATAATAGGCCGAATAATGCAGTGAACCCGGTATGATGCGGATAATAAAAGGGTTATGTGGCTGCGCTCGAATGACTGCATGCATCAAGTCGTAACCGTTTTTCCACATTATTGCCCACGATCTCACCGCATGAGAAGGGAGGATTTCAAATGCGTACGACTAATTCCGCGGTCAGAACGATTGTTCTATTTTTGCCATTTTTCCTGTTTCTATTATTTCTGCTGGTTCCCGAACGGTCATTCTCGGAAGAGCCTCTTGAATATACACCCGAGTCGGCTGAAACAGTCGTGCCCGAAATAGACACCGGCGACACAGCCTGGATGCTCACCTCCACCTTGCTCGTATTGATGATGACTATTCCTGGTCTTTTTCTCTTTTACGGCGGGCTTGTAAGGGCTAAAAACGCCCTCGGCACTATAATGCACAGCTTCATAATAGTCGCCCTTGTATCAATACAATGGATTTTGATCGGATACACACTTGCTTTCGGGCCCGATGTCTCGGGTATAATCGGCAACCTGGACTGGCTGGGACTAAACGGAGTCGGACCTGCTCCCTTCGAGGGATATGCGTCAACGATTCCTCATTACGTGTTTATGGCGTTTCAAATGACTTTTGCCGTCATAACAGTCGCGCTTATAACGGGCGCGTTCGCCGAGCGCATAAAGTTCAGCACATTTATTGTTTTCGTTCTCCTCTGGACAACATTTATCTATGATCCCATAGCCCACTGGGTTTGGGGCGGCGGATGGATAGGAGCTATGGGCGCGCTCGACTTTGCCGGTGGTACAGTAGTGCACATCAGCTCGGGCGCGGCGGCGCTTGCGGCAGCGCTCCTCTTCGGCAAAAGAAGGGGGTACGGACGGGAACCCATGCCTCCCCACTTCCTGCCGTTCAGTGTTATAGGGGCCTCTCTCCTGTGGGTGGGATGGTTCGGTTTTAACGCCGGGAGCTCCTTGGCGGCCGACGGCCTTGCTTCCCTGGCTTTTGTAACCACTAATACCGCAACCGCGGCGGCGGTCCTGGGCTGGGTGTTTACCGAATGGATCGTAAGGGGCAAGCCTACCGTACTTGGCGCGGCCACGGGGGCTGTTGCGGGGCTTGTCGCGATAACGCCCGCTGCCGGATTCGTAAGCCCCATGTCGGCAATCCTGATCGGGTTCGTAGCGGGATTCCTCTGCTTCAATGCGGTCAATCTGAAGCCCAGACTTGGCTACGATGACTCTCTCGACGTTGTAGGAGTGCACGGTATCGGAGGCACCTGGGGCGCCCTTGCCACGGGTTTATTCGCTACTACGACTGTAAACGCGGGTGGTGGAAACGGCCTTTTCTTCGGTGATTCTCACCAGTTTGTAGTCCAGCTTATAAGCGTTGTCGTTACATGGGTATTCGCGTTTGCCGGCACCGCTGTGATAATTGTCGTTCTCAAGGCGGTCATGGGTCTCAGGGTTTCGGAAGAACAGGAAGCGGACGGTCTCGACCTCGGAGAGCACGGAGAGGTCGCCTATACGGGTTTTCAGATGGTTCACGGTTTTGGTAAAACCGAAGGCAGCGCCGGCAGCTATGAAGAGGAGTAGGTTCAGCGGTCCTGATTTATATTGGATAACCCGTTTCGGTGAACGGATTCAATTTTCGTGGAGCTGAGCCGTTGCCTGAGAAAGCGGATGAAACTCTGCGGGGCTCCCCTTGAATAAACTGTATTCTGGGCATAGATTCTTAATATGATAAGAATTACGCCCCGTATATCCCTGGACGAGAGTGAAATCCGGATGGATTTTGTCCGCTCTTCCGGCCCCGGGGGTCAGAACGTCAACAAACTCGCTACCGCCGCGCAGCTCAGGTTCGATATTAAAAATTCACCGAACCTGCCCGATGATGTCCGCGAGCGTCTTATTCAGATAGCCGGGAATAAAGTCACCCGGAGCGGAGTGCTCATTATAGAGGCATCGAGGTTCAGGACACAGGAAACTAATCGCAATGATGCCGTGAACCGTTTGACAGAGCTTATTCGAAGGGCCGCCAAAAAACCCGCCCTAAGACGGAAAACCAGGCCTACGCTCAAGTCGCAGAGGCAACGGCTCGAGACAAAAAGGCAGAAGGGCAAGGTCAAAGAATTGCGAAAATCCGTAAAACAAACCGAAGAGTAATCATATTCATGTGGCTAATTTGATTTCCCTATGTCTGGATGCTGCCCTTGGCTGTTGATAAGGCGGGGTAAACTGTTAGAATAATTCCGGCTAAATACTTATGAGTGATGCTGAAACAGAGCGGATGAAGTGCCGCTGCGGATATACCAGAGAACATCCCTGGATAGTTCCCAAGCCCAGTTATTCGGTGTGGGGCTGGATTTTGGTCGGAACCGGGATAAGCCACCCTCCGAGAGAGGTAAGGTTCGAATGTGATAAATGCGGCGAGGTGTTCGAAAGGATTACAGACCGCACGCTGCTCAAGCAGCATCGTTATCGTTAATATTTACCGCATCAAATTAAATTTGAAATTCAATGATGCTATCCCCCTGCCTATGGAACGGGATGACACATGCGAAAACACCTTATAAGCCTCATTCCGGTCCTGCTCATTTTTTTACTTCTTTCCTCGTGCAAAACCAGATGCTTTACCGCATCCCCCGAGGAGCTTGAGATTATAGGTGAATTGATTTTTATAAACGAGGGCGGGGGAAAAGAGAAGAATCTTACAGTCTGGAACGAGGGCGAAGAGTTCGCGTCTTTAGGGATCGGGCATTTTCTATGGTATCCCAGGGGCAGGGAGTATCGCTTTCAGGAAACATTTCCTTCGTTGTTTGAATTTTTGAAGTCCGAAGGCGCAAGCACCCCCTCGTGGATGGAGGAGCTTCCGTCATTCGATCTCCCGTGGAATAGCCGCGAGGAGTTCTATCGGGACTTCAGTTCACCCGAAATGAAATCCCTGAGGAAATTTCTACTCGATACGATTCCGCTGCAGTCATTATTTATAGCCGACCGCCTGGAGGATAGTCTTCCCCGCATGCTCAGAGCGGCGCCTGCGGAGTCCCGGGGCAATATAAAAAAGCAGTTCTATCGTGTTGCAAACTCCCCTATGGGGCTCTATGTACTGATGGACTATGTCAATTTCAAGGGAGAGGGAATCAGCGAGAGCGAGCGTTACAACGGACAAGGGTGGGGGCTCCTTCAGGTTCTGGACAATATGAAAGGGGAGGAAGAGGGCCTTCCGGCTTTGCGGGAATTCGCCGAGTCGGCTGAAATGGTTCTCGAGAGGCGCGTCGCAAATTCCCCGCCCGAAAGGAACGAGAAGAGATGGATTCCCGGCTGGAGGAACAGATTAAAGACCTACGTGCCCGGTAATTTCAGCGCATACGCAAAAGCCGAAAGTTCTGAATCTAACGAAGGCGAATCGAATCCTATCCGATTAATCAAGGAAATCTACCGCCGTCTGGTTTGTAAATTTCGTTAACGCACGGAAATTAGGGTTATTGTGATTATCATATCAACTGTTCTTCGGGTGTATTAATTATGCGCACGCTTGCCCTTGACGTGGGGACAAAAACGATAGGAGTGGCCGTGAGCGACGAGCTAGGCATCACCGCCAGCGGCGTTACGACTATCAAAAGGAAGAGTTTTGAGTACGATAAGAGAGAGCTCGCCCGGCTGATAGAGAGGTACAGCCCCTCCGAAATTCTAGTCGGCATCCCCTACAGGAGCGACGGAACGGTCGGTAAAAGGGGCGAGGGTATATTAAAGTTCGCCGGGAAAATAAAGGAGGCCTTTCACCTCCCGGTTGTGTACTGGGACGAGAGCTTCTCAACCGCGGGAGCCGAGCGGTTTCTGATTCACGCCGACCTTGGCAGAAAGAAGAGAAAGAAGGTGATAGACAAGATGGCGGCCGTATATATACTCGCCGAGTATCTGGAGTCAAAGAGGACAGTCAGAGAGGAGAATTGAGGACCTATGCCCAGAGTAAGCGTAAACGGTGTAAATATATACTATGAGACGCACGGCCGGGGCTACCCGGTGGTGCTCATAGGCGGACTGGGAAGCCAGATAGAAAGCTGGGCCACGCAGGTCCCGATTTACTCGGAGCATTTCAAAGTAGTTGTCTTCGACAACCGGGGAGCCGGAAGGTCGGATAAGCCTGAGCCCGGATATACAACACGGGATATGGCGGATGACGCCGCTTCTCTCATGAGCGAGCTCGGGATCGATACTGCGCATATAGTCGGAAAGTCGATGGGGGGAATGATAGGGCAGTGGCTTGCAATTAATCATCCGGCCCGGGTGAACAAGCTCGTAATGGGCTGCTCTTCGGCGTCGAGGGACGAAGTGGGGGATGAGATACTCAGAATGGGCAGAGAAATCGCGACCAAAATAGGGACGAAAGCAGTCTGGCTTATGGCGCTCTATCTCGGTTATTCAAGAGAGTACATCGAAAACAACATCGGTAACATCAAAAAGACAATGGCATCGCTCCCGGAGAGCCCGGAAGCTCTTCAGGGCTATCTGGGACAGAGTTACGCTTGCGAGAGTCATAATACGACCGATTCGCTACATAAAATAAGCTCCCCGGCGCTCGTAATGCTCGGGGGAGCGGACCTGATAGCGTCGCCACGGCGCTCCCGCTTGCTGTCCGAGCAGATTCCTGACTCCAAACTCAAGGTTTTCGAGGGTGCGGGACACGGATTCTGGAGAGAAAGGCAGGAAGAAGTGGACAGGCTTGTACTTGAATTTCTGCTCGGCGATTGACTCTAATTGAGATTTCGCTTATCTATAATCTTGTTTCTCTTCTTGGATGTGACGGATACAATATCGAGCCTCGTCTGGAGATATTTAATAATCGCCTCGGCTCTTTTCTCTATGCTCGGCTCTTCCAGAAGCATCTGTTTATCAAAAATATTTGAAGAGATAAGCGTGGCAAGGGCGTCTGTCAGGCTGTCCAGGGGCAGTTTCGTATTTATATTAATCCTGTGGGATTTCTGCTCCTCGTCGAGTACAAAGTTCCATTTGGTGACAAGTTTCTCTATCCGTTCCCTGTAGGCCTCATCGCCCGCGCTGTGCAGGTTCTCCATTATGCTTACATTGGCCAGCCGGTACGGTTTATCCTGAACTATTTTCTCTATTTTAACCCTTTTCAATCCGTAAAGAACAATATTCATCCTTCCGTCCTTGAACATTTCCGAGCTTACTACCCTTCCCATACCCGCAACATCGAATACTTCGGGGTTGCCGTAGTAGTTCGATTCCCAGCCCGGTTTCAGGAGAGCCATGCCGATTATTTTTTCCGATTCCATAACATCGTGTACCATTTGTTGATATCTCGGCTCGAATATGTGAAGCGGCAAAAGGGTGTTAGGGAAAAATACAACCGTCGATAGCGGAAATAGAGGAATCGTACCGGAGAAGCTTTTCAGATTGTATACGTCTTTCAGGTCCAGTGATGACAAGTCCATAATTTTCAACTGCCCGATTTTTAGAATCCAGAAAATAAGTATAGCATACTCGACGGGCTTCATTCTCGGGCTCCGGTTACGCGAAGGGCGGCAAATTCTCACAGCAATATGTGGTTTCTGCATTAAACAATAGGCTAATCCGGGTAACCGGCTCTGAATCCTTTTTCATCTATTTATATCTAAACCAACAATCAGCTAATAAAAGCAGGAGGCCGAACGATGAGCAAAACCACGCTGGTAACAGACGATAATTTTGAAAAAGAGGTCATTAATTCCGAAGTCCCCGTTCTACTCGACTTCTGGGCTGAATGGTGCGGCCCTTGCCGCGCTATAGCGCCCGTTCTCGAGGAGATAGCCGGGGAATACGAGGACAAATTGAAAATAGCTAAGCTGAATGTGGATGAAAATCCCAAAACCACCCAGGCGTACGGGATCAGAAGCATTCCGACGATGATTATATTCAAGCAAGGAAAACCTCGAAATGTCATCACGGGGGCCCTCCCGAAGGGGCAAATCGTGGATGCGATTGACGGAACGCTGGAGGACAGAGTAGCAGTCTGAATCCCCTCCGCTTAATTTCTGTACGGGACAATTTCAAATTAATCTCTCCATACCGTTAGCATGGGATTGTCCCGTTCCCGGCTCCGGAAGATTTTATCTGTTTCATTTTAAAACAACCCCGCCCTGATTTGAACGCATCTGTTTGAACCGCATTTCCCATTCGGTTAGAATTTCAGCATGTCCAAAAAGAGAATAACAAGGGTATATACCAAGACCGGGGACGAGGGCCTGACGTCTCTTGTGGGCGGCACCAGAGTGAGCAAAGCGTCTCCGAGGGTGGAGGCGTACGGCGATGTTGACGAGCTCAACGCGGTCCTGGGAATTGCCCGCACTCATGCAAAAAGCGAATCGATCAAAAATACCGTAGAAACCATTCAGAACGATCTATTCATAATCGGCGCCGAGCTTGCGAGTCCTCCGGATCTGGAAGTTCCCAGAATCGGCGGGGACCGGATAAAAGAAATAGAATCCGAGATCGACAAATTCCTTGAGGAACTGGAGCCTTTAAAAGAATTCATCCTGCCGAGCGGCAGTACCGGCGGATCCTTTCTCCATTTCGCGCGGACCGTAGCAAGAAGGTCCGAGCGGAAGATAGTTAAGCTTATGAAGCAGGAAGAGGTCGGCAAGAACGTGCTGATATATATTAACAGGCTGTCCGACCTGCTGTTTGTGATGGCCCGGATTGAGAACAAGGAAAGTAAATACGCCGAAACATTTGTGGAGTTCCGAAAAAAGTGAAGCAGTCCTCCGAGACAGATAGTTATATAGTAAACCCCGAGATCGAGGATTATCTGTCAAGCCTTACTCCCGTCGAAGACGCTATTTTAAAAGAGATGGAGCTCTATGCGGGGAATAACGATTTCCCCATCGTGGGACCGCTCGTAGGAAGGTTTCTCTCACAGATTGCGCTTATGACAGGGGCCAAAAAGGTCCTTGAGCTGGGGTCGGGTTTCGGATATTCCGCGTACTGGTTTGCCGGATCGGTCGGGGAGGGCGGATCGGTGGTCTTTACGGAATTATCCCCCGGGAACTCAAGACTCGCGGAGGACTATTTGACCAGAGCCGGGGTCAGGGACAGAGTGAGGATAATAACGGGGAACGCGCTTGATGTTCTGGACAGCGCTCAGGATGAATTCGATATTATCTTCAACGATATAGACAAGGAATATTATCCTGAGGTTGTGGATAAGGCTTACGCGAAATTAAGGAAGGGAGGTCTCCTGATCACCGATAACGTACTCTGGTTCGGACGCGTCGTGAGCGGCGATAATTCCCCCAGCACCGAAGGGGTCAGGGAATTCACCCGTTTGCTGCTGTCGCGGGAGGGTTTTTTCACCACGATAATTCCTATAAGAGACGGCGTGTCGCTCAGCCTGAAATTATGAATTTTTGCCGCGTGCCATTACAATATAGCTGTAATATATGGATAGAGAAAATAAATGAGTAAACCTGCTGATATAATTGTTGAAACGGAAGACACGAGCCGTGATTTGAAGGAAAGGCTTACCCGGAAAGAGGCCGAGCTGGAGGAATACCATAAAAATAAAGCCAAGCGCAACAGGGCTTTGTCGGGGAGCCTCCTTGCAAAAAAGAGGTCGGATATTGTCGATAAGCTCATCAGACAGGCGCTCGCTCAGCAGGGTTTGAACAATCTCAAGAATGTATCCGTGGTGGCGCTCGGCGGTTACGGCAGAAACGAGCTTTGCCCCTATTCCGATGTGGATTTGATGTTTTTATACAAGCCCCGGAATAAAACCCAGGCCAAAGAGGCAACCGAAAAACTTCTATACCTTCTGTGGGACTTAAACCTCGACGTCGGTCATTCCCTGAGAACCATAGACGAGTGCATGGAGCTTTCAGAGGATGAAGACACTACTGTTCTAACTTCGCTTCTCGACGGCAGGTACGTTTTCGGCGATAGAGAGTTGTGCGAGGATTTGAATACGAAAATCTTCAGTCAGCTCCTCCCTGCTATTTCCCACAAGTTCATTCAGAGCAAGGTAAAGGAAAATGAACAAAGGCTCAACAGATTCGGAAGGTCGGTGTACCTTCTGGAGCCTAATGTTAAAGAGGGAGAAGGCGGACTAAGAGACATACACTATGCCCTGTGGATAGCACAGGCAAAGTTCAAGGTGAAGACGTTTTCGGAGCTCCTACCCAAAGGAATATTGATTGAAAAGGAGATAAGGATCTTCGAGAAAGCCCTTAATTTTCTCCTCCTGATACGCTCGGAGCTTCATTATCTGGCTGGCAGAAGAGAGGACAGGCTCGGATTCGAGTTTCAGAAAAAGGTCGCGGAATTTCTCGGATTTAAGGACGCGGAATTGCCCGCGGTAGAACGGTTCATGAGGATATACTATCTGAGAGCCAATGAATTAAGAGAGCAGTCCAGAAGGCTTATAGACAAATGCGTTACGGATCATAAGTCCGGAATCCGCTCTTCGAAGAAGATCGTTCTGGATAACGGATTTATCATACACGGGGGAGTGCTTTCGGTCTCCAACGTAAACATCTTTAAGGAAAACCCCGCAAACCTCATGAGGGCTTTTGAGTATGCCGACAAACATCAGGTCAGGATGAGCACTTACCTGCTTGACCTCATCCGGGACAACCTGAGCTTTACGGCAATGGACGAAAAGTTAAGGAGAAACCCAGAGCTCAATGCATCATTTCTGAGACTGCTCAAGAAGGGAAAAAATGTCGCCGACACGCTGTTCGAAATGAACCGGCTTCGTTTTCTGGGGAATTACATACCGGAGTTCGGAAAGATAGTATGCATGGTTCAGCACGACGCGTATCACGTTTACACCGTTGACGTTCATTCGATATTCATGGTGAGGGAGATAGAGAATCTTCTCAATTACAAATACGATAAGGATCTCCCGCTCCTTACGAAAACTGCGGAATCTCTTATGAACAGGCACGTGTTGTATCTCGCGTGTCTGTTTCACGATATGGGAAAAGGAGAGGGTAAGGGCCATGCCGAGAAAGGAGCGGCCATGATACCCAGGATCGCCAGAAGAATGGGTCTCTCGAAGGATGAGATCGAGCAGCTCCAGTTCCTCGTAAAGAACCACCTTCTCATGTCCCATTTTTCTCAGAGAAGGGATATCCATGATCACAGCCTGATAGTGAGATTCGCGAAGCAGGTAAAAAATCTGGAGACCCTCAGTCTCCTGTATCTGCTTACTTTCGCCGATATTAAATCCGTCGGCCCGGATGTCTGGACCAACTGGAAAGGGATGCTTCTGAAAGAGCTTTTTATAAGAACCGCAAGAGTGCTCGAAAGGGGAACGTACAGGAAAGAGGACCCGTTGGCGAGGCAGAAAAGAATGACCGAAGAGGTCGTTAAAATGCTCGACAGGAAGATTTCGAGAAGAAATGTGAGAAAGATACTCAAGACAATGCCCGAGTCTTATTTCTCAAGTTTCTCCCCCCGTAAGATCGCCTACCATATGGGACTCGTGGATAAATCTAAAGACGGCGTCGGAATGGATGTGCTTTATCATACCGACGATGAATTCGATGAGTTTACTTTCTGGGGCTTCGATGAGCCGGGTATATTTTCCAAGCTGTGCGGCGTGATAAGGGCAACCGGCCTCAACGTGCTGGGAGCTCGAATCACGACCAGGAACGACGGAAGAATCCTGGACGTATTTTATGTGAACAAATTCGGCAAATCGGTGAAGGAGGGGGACGAGATTTGGGATAAGCTGGGCAAAAATATGCGTCAGGTGCTTATAGGCAAGATGGATGTTGAGAAGATTGTTGCGAAAAGAAAGCTGGACAAGCCCATTTACGGCAAGGCGATTCCGCAGTACCCTGCGCGGATCATGGTAGATAATGAATCCTCGGATCTGGCTACCGTTGTAGATGTATATACCCACGACAGGTCCGGGCTTTTATACGATATTACGAAGACGCTGAGGAATCTGGAGCTTTCGATTGAGTACGCCAAGATTTCGACAAAGGTCGATCAGGTAGTGGACGCGTTTTACGTCGTGGATTCGAGCGGAAAGAAAATAACGGACCCTGAAAAGATTGAAGATATAAAGAACGCGCTGATGGAATCGATTGCTGCCGGTTAAGTGCTGTGAAATGATAAAATCTCTTAGTTCAGAGTATTGAATGAGCAATTCGGAAGCGGGCGCTCCGGAACCCGCGGAAATACATTCTGATTTTCTAATTATTGGCAGCGGACTGGCAGGGTTATATGCCGCTCTTTACGCTTCTAATTTCGGCGACGTCGTCATACTCACCAAATCCACCGTTGAGGAGAGCAATTCTTTCTGGGCCCAGGGCGGGATAGCCGCCGCTGTCGATCCCGAGGATTCCGCCTGGTTTCATATAGAGGATACGCTTAGAGCGGGCAGGGGGCTCAATAATACAGAGGCGGTTCAGGTTCTGGTTAACGAGGGCAGGGACTTGGTTATGGACCTGATAGATCTGGGTATGAAGTTCGATTCCGGAGAGAGGGGACTTGAGCTCGGCCTTGAGGGAGGGCATACGAAAAGACGGGTGCTTCACGCGGGCGGCAGCTCTACCGGCAGGGAGATGGTCACGTTTCTTATCGCCGCTGTAGAGGATAACCCGTCTATAAAAAAGTATGAGAGCACGGGCGTAGTCGAGCTTATTACGGGTGAGGCGGGATGCTGCGGCGCTTTGGCCCTCGGGAGGGATTTCGAGCCGCTGGCCTTTATATCCAGGTCCGTCATACTCGCTACAGGGGGCGCTTCGGCTCTCTATGAGCGTACAACCAATCCCGGAGGGTCCACCGGCGAGGGTATCGCTCTTGCATATCAGGCAGGGGCGGAAATCACCGACATGGAGTTCGTCCAGTTTCATCCTACCGCATTCTATAACGAGCACGGCGCGAGTTTTCTCATCACGGAGGCCGTACGGGGTGAAGGCGCCTATCTTCTGGACGCCTCCGGGCACAGGTTTATGAAGCAATACAGCGAGCTCGGCGAGCTTGCCCCCCGGGACATAGTCTCACGCGCCATATCCGTCGAGGTGGACAAATCTAAAGAAGACTGTGTTTATCTGGATATGAGGCACCTCGACTCCGGATTCGTAAAAACCCGGTTTCGCAACATTTACGAGCTATGTCTTAACTACAATATTGATATAACGAAGAATTTGATACCGGTGGCTCCCGCGGCCCACTACACCATAGGCGGAGTCAGAACCGGGCTCCTCGGACAAACGAATATAAAGGGCCTCTTTGCCTGCGGCGAGGTCGCATGCGCGGGTGTGCACGGAGCAAACAGGCTTGCTAGCAACTCCCTTCTCGAATGTGTCGTTTTTGCCAAACGCGCTGTTGACGGAGCTCTCGAATCGTCGGGTGGAGAATTATTCCGGTTTAATAGTAAGGTCGATCTCCCGCAATTCGATATATCGAGAGCACAGGAGAGCTTGTTTACGGAATTCAAAACGGCGTGCTGCAGAATAATGAACAGATGTGTCGGTATCGTGAGGAGCCGGGAGGGCCTGTCTCAGGCTGAAGAGGAGTTGAAAAGTCTCTACGCGTATTCTGAAAAGTTTTCCGGTTACTACAGATTGAAATTGAACATGATTCTGGAGGTTTCATCTATGATCACTCGATTTTCTCTAATCAGGGAGGAATCGAGGGGGGTGCATATCAGGCAGGATTACCCGGCGGAAGACCCGCGCTGGAGAAAACATATCGTAATGAAAAAGGGGGAAGAGCCGGAGACCGTTCCGGTTTAATTTCCCCATGTTGATTACAAATAAATTCGCCGAGGCAATTTTATAAGAGATGAAAAGACCGGAGCTTGACTGGAAGAATACAGACCGGATAATCGAGAACGCCCTCGATGAGGATTTAGGAAAGGGCGATATCACAACCGATGCTGTATGCTCGGAGCGAGACAATTGCCGCGCGGTTCTCCGGGCCAAGCAAAAAGGCGTGATCGCGGGTCTTCCCGTGGCCGAAAGGGTATTTCAAAGATTGGATCCGGAGATTGTTTGCGTGCACAATTTGAAGGACGGCGACACGGCTAGGCCGGGAGAAGTGCTCTCGGAAATAAGCGGCTCCACAAGAGCTGTGCTCTCCGGCGAGCGTCTGGCTCTCAATATTCTTCAGAGACTCTCCGGTATAGCTACGCTTACTTCCAGATACGTAAAAGCGGTGGAAGGGCTTCAGGTAAAGATACTCGATACGAGGAAGACGGCGCCCGGTCTCAGGGTGCTCGATAAATATGCTGTGTCGGCGGGCGGGGGCCATAATCACCGCTTCGGATTATATGACGGCATAATGATAAAGGACAATCATATCAGGATGGCGGGAAGCATAAGAAGGGCTGTCGAGATCGTACGTAAAAAGTACAGGCGAAAATATAAGATAGAGGTAGAGACATCGAATCTCGATGAAGTCAGGGAGGCCCTTTCGGCAGGGGCGGATATAATAATGCTCGATAACATGACAACTGAACAAATGAAGACCGCTGTCGGCATAATTTCCGGGAACGCTCTTGTCGAAGCCTCGGGAGGTATTAAATTTAGGAATGTGAGGGAAGTGGCGGGTACGGGCGTCGATTTTATCTCCGTAGGGTCGTTGACCCACTCCGCTCCTGCTTTAGATATAGGCCTCTATATGGTATAATAACTTTTTTAATGTTCAGAGGGAGTTGAGGACAGAATGAAAGAACAAATCAGGGTTGAGGAAGAGATAAAAAGGCTGAAAAAAGAAAAAAATGCGGTCATACTCGCGCACAACTACCAGTTGCCGGAAGTACAGGACATAGCTGATTTTACCGGTGATTCCCTTTCGCTCTCGCAAATGGCCGCGGATACCGAGGCTGATATCATAGTATTTTGCGGCGTTCATTTTATGGCGGAAACCGCGTCCATTATCTCCCCTCATAAAAAGGTCTTGATTCCTGATCTCAAAGCGGGCTGCTCGCTCGCTGATACGATCAATGCGGACCAGCTCAGGGAGTGGAAAGAAGAGCATCCCGGCGCGGTAGTGGTTTCATACGTGAATACCAGTGCCGAAGTCAAGGCGGAGAGCGATTACTGCTGTACGTCATCCAATGCCGTTAAAGTAGTGAGCTCCGTGCCCGAGAATAAAGAGATACTGTTCCTTCCGGATATGTTTCTCGGCGCATACGCGGCCAAGGTGACGGGCAGGAAAATACACGTCTGGCCCGGAGAGTGCCACGTGCACGCGGGAATCAGGATGCAGGACATTGAGGAAATGGAGCATGAGCATCCCGGCGCCGAAATGATCGTCCACCCCGAATGCGGCTGTACTACCAATCTCATGTATCAGGGCTTAAACGGCTCGCCTGGTAACGGAAACGGTCATATAAAATTTTTATCGACGGGCGGTATGATTAAGCGCGCCAAATCCTCCCCTGCTAAGGAATTCATAATAGCGACTGAAACCGGTATGCTCCACCCGCTAAGAAAGGCGAATCCCGATAAGGTTTTCCATCCGGCGAGGGAAAGCGCCGTATGCAAGTATATGAAAATGATAACGCTCGATAAAGTACTCAGGTCTCTCAAAGAAGAGGTCTTCGAAGTAAAGGTCCCGGAGCACACCGCTTCAAGGGCGAAAAAATCAATCGATAGAATGCTCGAGATTACGGTTTAATACCCTTCCGCGACGCCGCCGGGTCTCCTGGGGTCAGACGCTCCGTAAAGGAAGCCCCCGGCTCTCATTATACTCTGGGCGCTCCCCATCGTATTCCCCGTAATTATCTTATATCCCATCCGAGTTAGTAACTTTGCCGTGTCCCCGCTAAGCCCCTCCTCCGCTCTCAGCTCATCGGGCAGCCACTGGTGATGAACTCGCACGGCGTTTGTCGCCTGAGAGATGTTCATCCCGAAATCTATCACATTGGTCAATATCTGGAGCACAGTGGTTATGATAAGACTCCCGCCCGGGCTCCCGGTTACCAGGAAAGGCTTCCCGTCTTTTAGCACAATCGTAGGGGTCATCGAGCTGAGCATCCTTTTGCCGGGTTTAAGGGAGTTATATTCCCCGCCCGTAAGTCCGTATGCGTTCGGCGCCCCGGGTTTCATTGAAAAATCGTCCATCTCGTTGTTAAGGAGTATCCCCGTGCCTGTTGCCGCTATCTTCGATCCGTAGCCGAAATTGAGGGTGTACGTGTTGGACACTGCGTTTCCGTACCTGTCGATTACAGAGAAATGCGTCGTGTTTCTGCCCTCACGGGGATGCATCTCACCCGGGCTGATTTCCGCGCTCGGCGTTGCTCGTTCAAGGTCTATTCCGTCCCCGAGCTCCCGCGCGTAATCCTTCGAAACGAGCTTTGAGACGGGGACTTCGACGAAATCGGGGTCTCCCAGATGCTTCGAGCGGTCGGCGTAGGCGAGCTTCATGCTTTCGGCCATGACGTGAATGGTTTTTGCCGTGTTATGTCCCCATACGCCCAGGGGGAATTGCTCGAGTATGTTTAGGATTTGAATAAGATGTACTCCTCCGGAGCTCGGAGGGGGCATCGAGTATATCTCGTAACCCCGGTAGGTTTCGTAAACCGGCTTCCTGACAACGGCCTCATAAGAGCCGAGGTCGACCTCGGTTATAAGCCCTCCGCTCTCTTTCATGAATGAGGCGATTCTCTTTGCGATTTCGCCTTTGTAGAAAGCATCGGCCCCGTTTTCGGAAATCTCCTTAAGGCTCCGGGCGAGATTTTTTTGGATTAACGTCTCGCCAATGTTATAGGGCTCGCCCCCATCCTTGAAAAATACGGCCATGCTCTCCTCTGATGACTTCATGCGCTCCCGGGCCTGAACGAGAGATCTCCTGAGCTCTTCATTTACGGGAAAACCCTTCTCCGCAAGCTCGACCGCGGGCCGGACGGCACGCTCAAGTGAAATTGTGCCGTATTTTTGGAGTGCGAGCGTAAGTCCCGCCACCGTCCCCGGGACACCTGCGGCGAGAATGCTGTGCCGGGATTTCTCCTCGTCGATATTTCCTTTCTCGTCGAGATACATTTCCGCTCTTGCCGCCGCGGGAGCCCTTTCCCTGTAATCTACTGCGACTACCTCCTTCCTGTCTGCCAGGTATATGAGCATGAACCCGCCTCCTCCAAGGTTCCCGGCGCGCGGAAACGTAACTGCCAGCGTAAACCCGACTGTGACTGCCGCATCTACCGCGTTCCCCCCTTCTCTCAGTACCGCAAGCCCGGCTTCCGTGGCGTATCCCTCTTCAGATACGACCATCCCGTTCTTTGCTGCTACGGGGTGGAAACGGGCTTCCGGATTAAATGCCGGGCTTTGGTCTTCCGCTGCAAGTACGGGATGGGAAAGGAATATGAGGAATACCGAAAGGGTCAATATTAATTTAAAGCGCCCTGATAATATTCTTTCATGATATGGTTCTTTCATACTTCTCACTTAACGGAGTACCTATATCGCTCGATATGTAAATAGCGAAGCAATCCTGGCTCACTTATTTTGTGACTTACATTAAACGGTTTTGTCGGATAATTGAATAGCGGGCTTTGAAAGGACCTACTGATTCATCATATTGAGGAATTCTTTGTTGGACTTCGTGCCGCTCATCTTGTCCAGCAGGAACTCCATGGCTTCCACCGTGTTCATAGGGCTGAGCACCTTCCTCAGGAGCCATACCTTGTTCAGCACTTCCTCCGAAAGCAGAAGCTCTTCCTTCCTCGTCCCCGAGCGCTGCAGGTCAACCGCGGGGAATACCCTCTTGTCGGCGAGCCTCCTGTCGAGATAGGCCTCCATGTTGCCCGTCCCTTTGAACTCCTCGAATATTACTTCGTCCATACGGCTTCCGGTGTCTATAAGGGCGGTTGCGATTATCGTGAGGCTCCCGCCTTCTTCCGTGTTTCTCGCCGCGCCGAAAAACCTCTTCGGTCTCTGAAGTGCGTTCGCTTCCATACCGCCTGAGAGCACTCTTCCGCTCGCCGGGGTAACGGTGTTGCTGGCGCGGGCCAGACGGGTAAGGCTGTCCAGAAGGATAACTACATCCTTTCCGTGCTCGACAAGCCTCTTTGCCTTTTCTAAAACCATGTCGGCGACCTGGATGTGGCGCTGCGGCGGCTCATCGAACGTGGAGCTTACCACCTCACCGTTGACCGACCTGTCCATATCCGTTACTTCCTCCGGACGCTCGTCTATAAGAAGCACGATAAGCGCTATGTCCGGGTGGTTTTCGGTTATTGCGTTTGCTATTCTCTGCAGTAGTATGGTTTTACCTGTCCTGGGCGGGGCCACGATCAGTCCCCTCTGCCCCATCCCGATAGGAATGAAGAGGTCCAGGACCCTGCTGCAGAATTCGTTCCGATCGAACTCGAGCTTTATCTTTTCTTCAGGATGCAGCGGCACGCGGTTTTCGAATGCGACCCTTTCTCTGCACGCTTCGGGGGAGTCAAAATTTACCTCTTCTATTTTGAGGAGGGCCAGGTTTTTTTCTCCCTCCCTCGGGAGCCTTACCTGTCCGCCCACCGTGTCTCCCGTTTTCAGATTAAACGAGCGAATCTGGGATTTCGAGACATATATGTCATCGGGGCCCGGCAGGTAGCTGTATTTAGGAGATCTCAGAAAGCCGTATCCTTCCGAAAGGATTTCAAGCACTCCCTCCGCGAAAATTACCCCTTCCTTCTCGCTTTGAGCCTTTAAGATAGCATAGATGATGTCCTGCTTGGTCATGCGCGAGGTTTCATCAATGTCCAGCTCTCTGGCCATCTTCATTAATTCTACGCTCTTTCTGTTTCTTAGTTCATTCAGGTTAAGAAAGTGAGCTTCTTCGATAATTTCCTTCTCTTCGGGTTTTTCCCGTAATTTGGTTGCTCTAGCCATATCTTCCAAGTCCTTGACTCATTTTTTCAGGATTTTTAATGCAACGTCACTTCGCTAATTTGTGGAATTGAGTGTTAGTTCTCTTTGAGTTGCGAAAAGTATACTGACACACATATTATGCATGTTAAATAGATAATTTGTCAAGTGAGTTTTTTCGTGAATAATAAAAGTGTTTTTAATTCAGATTTTCCCGCTCGTCATTTAAACACGGTGTGCCGTTTGTGCTATACTGAAACCTTACATTGTAATTTATTTTTTGTAAACATATTAATAAAGGGTTAATGCCGAGGGAGCTATGAGACGAAAAATTGAGTTTATGATGTTATTTTATCTGTCGCTTTTTGCGGTTCATTACTGTGTAACCCCGGCATTCGCGGTCGGAGAACCTGTCGACGATTCGTTCGGAACGGGAGATGGTTCCAGTGCGGTTGTTCAAAAAAATAATGACCTAGACGGAGCGGAAGTAGCAATGGCGGGGCCGCCCCGATATACCGAAGCCGAGCTTACATCCGTCGGCGGAGAGATATTCATCAACCCGCAATATACCGGCAAGGTATCGTCCGTACGGACCATAGATCAAAACGGGCTGCTGGGACAGAAGATAGGGGTCGAGGTCAGGATTATGACGGATGGATGGAGAAAATTCAGTCTTCCTCAGGAGCTGTCCGGCTCATACGGAGTAATAGTTTCAGGCGAGGACGGTATATTAAAAATCTCCAGGCCTGACGATGAAAAAGGCCCTTCAGGCGCAGTGGGGTCCGTTCATGTTAATGTAGTGGAATTCGGCTCGCTCGGCAACACATTCACTTTCCCCGCACAGAATGTCCTTGAACCCAGCAAGTATGAAATAGGGATACTGAACTCCCGGGACAATTCCTTTATCAACGGCAGAATAATTGCCATGAAGTCGGATCAGCTTGCGGCTGAATTCGGGAATCTCCCTCCGGATATAGTGAATGAAGACGGGAATATGCGTGTCAGTCTCAAGAAACCCGACGGTACTTTTATTAACGCCGATTTGCCGGCCTGGGGTTATAACCTCCTGGTTCCGGAGACGGACGTGGGGACCCCGGCGCCCATAACGGCCGAGGTATTCGGCCTGCCAGATGATGCCGAAATAAGATTCGATTTCACTTCACTGTCCGGCCAGGTTATTGACCCGTCAACCAAAATTTTGACCGTTGGGGAGATAAACAAGGAGAGCACCGTATCTACGATTACCACAAAAGTAGGCGGAGCCCAGCCGCTTACGGTTCTCGTAAAGAGGGTCAGGTAATCGCCCGTTCCCCCCTATTGCCAATTATTCCCCAATGTTTTAGAATTTTTACATAGTATTTTTTGAGGAGAGAATAATATATACAATTAGTTGTGAGGTGAGGTTATTATGGCTGGACATTCAAAATGGGCTAATATAAAACACAGAAAGGCCGCCGTTGACGCGAAGAGGGGCAAGGTATTTACCAAGCTTATCCGCGAGCTCACCGTAGCTGCTAAACACGGCGGGGGCGACCCGGAGGCGAATCCGCGCCTCAGGACGGCGATATCCGCCGCTAAAGGCCAGAACATGCCCAATGACACCATTGACCGTGCTATCAAGCGGGGTACGGGTGAGATCGGGGGCGATGAGTTTCACGAGATTTCCTATGAGGGATACGGCCCGGGCGGAAGCGCGGTTCTGGTGCAGGCTCTGACAGATAACAAGAACCGGACGGTCTCCGACGTAAGGAGAATATTCACGAAGCACGGAGGCAGCCTGGGGGAAAACGGATGCGTCGCCTGGATCTTCGACATGAAGGGCAGAATCGCTTTTGAGGAGGATAAAGTCAGCGAAGACGAGGTATTCGAGATTGCGCTCGAGGCGGGGGCTGACGATGTCGTGACCGAGGACAGCGAGCTTGTAGTAATTACTCCTCCGGAAGCCTTTGAGCCCGTGAAGAGGGCTATTGAGCAAGCCGGTCTCAATTATGAATCCGCCGAGGTTACGATGATCCCGCAAAACAGCGTCAGGATCGAAGGCAAAGAAGCCGAGCATATGATCCGTCTCATGGAGGCGCTTGAGGAAAGCGACGATGTTCAGAACGTTTATTCCAATTTCGATGTGCCGGAGGAAGTCATAGAGAGCCTGGCGTCCTAAATGAGGGTAATCGGCATAGACCCCGGCACGAGGGTATGCGGTTACGGGGTTCTTGAGTTCCGTAACGGCGAGGTAACCCATATAGCGAGCGGGATCATTACACCCGCCTCCACCCTGCCTATCCCGGAGAGATTAAAAACCGTTTATGACAACATAGTCAAAGTAATACGGGAGCACTCACCCGATGTAATGTCGGTCGAGGACATCTTCTTTTCGAAAAATGTAAAGAGCGCAATCAAGCTGGGCGAGGCGAGGGGGGTGGCGCTGCTTGCGGCCTCAAGCGCGGGGATTTCGATTTATGAATATTCCCCCACAAAGGTCAAGCTCGCTCTCACCGGAAGAGGGAGGGCCAATAAAACTGAAGTCCAGAAGATGATATCCAGGATACTGGGCGTGTCCGAATTCGAAGCCGAGGACGCGTCCGACGCGGTAGCTATAGCCCTTTGCCATATAAATCTGTCCCGGATCGAGAAAAAGCTCGGAAGCGAGTTCGTGCAATCCCGGAGAAGGAGGAGGCGTTTCACCCTAGATGATCTCCCTTCTTAGAGGAAAAATTGCCGGGAAACAATTAGGCAGGGTCATACTCGATGTAGGGGGCGTGGGGTACGGAGTTACAGTCCCACTGTCCACCTATTACCGTCTTGGGGAGGCGGGCAGCGAAACGGAGCTGAAAATACATACACAAATGAAGGACAGCGGCATAGAGCTTTTCGGTTTCCTGACCGAGGAAGAGAAGGCCGTTTTTACCTTGCTGATAGGTGTCTCGGGAGTGGGACCTAAAGTGGCTACGAATATACTCTCGAACGTCTCGCCCGGCGAATTCGCTTCGGCAATCTCCTCGGGCGACCTCGCAAGGAGGAAAGTTCCCGGCATAGGCTCCAAGCTCGCCTCCAGGCTGACTACCGAGCTCAGGGACAAGGTCTCGAGCGTGCCGGTGTCCGACGAAGCCCGGAGGGAAGCAGGCCTTCTCGAGGACGTCATATCGGCCCTTTTAAACCTCGGCTACAAGAAGAACGAGATAGACGAGCATATATCCAAGATTGAAAGTATAACGGCGGGAGAAAACGACATCGAGACTTCGCTCAGAGAATCTTTGAAGCTGATGAAGAGGGTATGAGCCTGGCCCGTATTCGCAGATTCCGATAAAGATTCAGTTCGTATATACTAGAAACATCAATTATTTCAGGTTGTGAGGAAATGGCTGAGAGGATTTTAAGCCCGGGCGACACGGAAGAAGACCCGCTATTTGACGTTAACCTGAGACCGGAGCGTCTGACGGACTATCTCGGGCAGGAGAAGGTAAAGGAAAAGGTCGGTATTTTTATCGAGGCCGCCAGGAGAAGAAGAGAAGCGCTCGACCATGTGCTTCTCTACGGTCCGCCCGGTCTAGGAAAAACCACCCTCGCGCACATAATATCGAACGAGCTCGGCGTGAGCATATATTCCACTTCAGGCCCTGTCGTGGAGCGTGTCGGGGACCTCGCCTCGATACTTACGAATCTCGAAGACAGGGACGTACTGTTTATAGACGAGATACACCGTCTTAACCGCATAGTCGAGGAGTATCTTTATTCCGCGATGGAGGATTATAAGATTGACATCATGATCGGCGAAGGGCCCACCGCCAAGTCCATGAAAGTCTCCGTGAGCCGGTTTACGCTTGTCGGGGCGACGACGAGGACCGGTCTCCTGACATCCCCTCTGAGATCGAGGTTCGGAGTCGATCTCAGGCTCGATTACTACAAGCCCGAGGAGATAGAGGGCATAATTGAGCGCTCGTCCGGTATTCTGGGGGTCGAAATAACCCCTGACGGCATAGCCGGGCTTGCGTGCCGGGCCCGGGGGACCCCCCGTATCGCAAACAGGCTTCTCAAGAGGGTAAGGGACTTTGCCGAGGTCAGGGCGGACGGTGTAATCGACACGGATGTGGCCCACTCGGCGCTTGAGATGCTAGAGGTGGATATCCTCGGTCTCGACAATCTGGACAGGACAATACTCGAGACGATAATCGAAAAGTTCGGCGGAGGTCCCGTCGGGATAGATTCTCTTGCCGCCGCGGTAAGCGAGGATAAAGACACGATCGAGTATGTTTACGAGCCCTTTTTAATACGTCAGGGGCTCCTCGTAAAAACCCCCCGCGGAAGGACCGTTACCCCTTTTGCCTATGATCACCTGAATATCTCCCCGCCCCATATGAACAAAGGCCTCCTCGCCGAGTAAACTCAAATTAGCCCCCCTTGAACCCTGTCCTGAACCTTGTCCCGGACTACGATCCGGGATCGTTTCAGAATCTGTTCAGAATCTAATCTTTCAAAGACCAGCACATCCTGAAACCAGTCTAAAGAGCCAGCTCCAGGCACGCCCGGCAAAGCGGGATTCCTCCCCCCTTATAGGGGGGAGGTCAGGATGGGGGTGATCATAGCCCTCTCATCCTCAGCCTGTCGAAGGATGTCATTTTGACTAACAGGAGAAATCTAGTCCTTTCAGCTCTTTCCCTCCCGACATTCACAAACGATTTCGAACGTGCAACGAATTCGAGAAAGCAACAGTTCTGAGCGAGTGAAGAGCTGGTCGACCTTGGCTAAATGCAAGAATGTACTTGAACTTTGGACAAACTTTCTGAAAACGAAACATCCGGACACCTTGACCTCAGTGCAATATTGTTGGTGCTCTTGGCAATGTGTTGCGTAATCAAAACATTTTAGCGTTAACATGAGATTTTTAGCCTCATTCTATGCAGTCGGTGATTTTTGATTTTCTCCTCGTCTTTGCGAGGCTCCGAAGGAGCCGCGGCAGTCCCGCCTTTTTTCTTTAATTCCCTCCTTGGAAAAAGGAGGGTCGGGGAGGATTTGAAGTTCTTAGTCATTCTGAACTACGATTGCGAGCAAGCGCGCAATCGGACGCCCTCTCCTGACAACATGTCATTCTGAACTTGATTCAGAATCTAATCCTTTTAATCCCTTCTCCCTTAACGGGGAACAAACGCGATCTGGTGAGCGTTTGGACTCCTCTGAACTAATGCAGAAACTTAACTAGAGTCAAGTCAAGACGTTTCCAAATCAAAAATAGTTGGGAAGGGGGTGAATGCGTAACGCATTCACCCCCTAAGCCTTGTCTAATTCCGCTATTGTATGTATTTCCCTGAAATCGGTAATATGATGATAAACTCCTGGCATCATATCAGTACATTTAAGGAGATCGGCTGGGGTTACTTTTGTAAAGGTATCTCCCTTATAAACTCGTCCCAGTGCTCTTCGGTAATCATATCTATTTCATTCCTCGGAGCCTTGTATCCCCCCTCATCCGGGAAGAGCCTGCCGTAGACCTGGTCCCTCGTTTCGAGCCACTTGTCAATCGATTGATAGTTCTTGAATTTAACCACTGTCTTGTATGTCCAGAGCGGCTCAAGCGTGTGGACCCTTTGTGAATAGAGCCTGTATTCATCGACGATCACGCCCATCTTCTGCATTTCGCTCCAGAACGGATAGAGCTTTTCCCTGTAGATATTGAGAAACTTTTCCTTGTTCTCCGGTTTTACCACGTAAAAGCTCTCCTCGATAACTATCTGATACCTGTCCCCTTCCGCGTGTGCGGTCAGGGCCGCGAGCGTCATTACTATGGCCGCTCCCGGAATCAAATACAGTTTCATAATACCCGCCATTGAATGTCCCTCCTGTGCGTGCTCGGTATAATTTCCCCTCTTTTACATGACGACTATCATACATTTTGAGCCGAAAATCAAATCGACTTTTCATCCTGCCGGGATGTATTGATAATATTATTTGATTTTGGTATTCAGGTATGGAAAACTTTAATTGGAATCTGAAGTGCATCTCAAACGTATCTATAAGTCAAAGGCATTGATTTTTCATTCAAACCCTAAAT
The DNA here is from genome assembly GCA_040223695.1 of Deltaproteobacteria bacterium. Taxonomy (NCBI): domain Bacteria; kingdom Pseudomonadati; phylum Myxococcota; class Myxococcia; species Deltaproteobacteria bacterium. The sequence goes on along the minus strand of JAVKFU010000006.1, from coordinate 97,135 downwards.
CCGAGTTATCAGCAGGTTGGCACAGATGACAAACTGGATCTACTTCTTGATAGAGACGCAGGCCGGGACCGGAGGCGGTGAGATCAGAGTATTGAATCTGATAACCGATGCGGGTCCTGTCGTAAAGGCCGTGCTCTTGCTGCTTCTCCTGATGTCCCTTGTCTCGTGGACAATTATATTCTCAAAGGCGTTTATGCTGAGGAGAGCGACAAGAAAATCCGAAAAATTCCTTGAGCTCTACAATGCCAGCGGCAATTTCGGCAATCTCTACTCCTCGACAAAACACATCGGCGGCCCCATTGCGGAGGTTTTCCGGGCGGGTTATACGGAGATACTGAAGCTGAGAAGGTCAAGCGGCGCATCAAAGGGCTCTGAGGCCAAGACGAATCCCGAGGTTATAGCTACGGAGCTCGGCGTCGTGGAGCTTGTCGAGAGGGCGCTCAAGAGGACGATGGCGTCCGAGACTTCCAAGCTCGAGGGCTCCCTGATATTCCTTGCGACGACCGGCAGCGCGGCCCCCTTTATAGGTCTTTTCGGAACCGTTTGGGGCATAATGACCTCATTTATAGGTCTCGCGGGCAGTGAAGGCGTCCCCACTCTCCAGGCTGTGGCTCCGGGTATTGCGGAGGCGCTTGTCGCAACTGCGATAGGCCTTGCGGCCGCTATCCCCGCCGTTATAGCCTATAACTATTTTGTAAGCAGGGTCAAAAGAATAGACATTGAAATGGAGAATTTTTCCTCGGAGTTCCTGAACATCGTGGACAGGTATATTAAGAAGGTTTAGACAAATGGGAATGCAGACCAATAAAGAAGGTCGCTCTGTAATGTCGGAGATAAACGTCACTCCGTTTGTCGATGTGATGCTTGTTCTCCTTGTGATATTCATGGTTACGACCCCGATTCTTTATCAGGGCGTGGACGTAAACCTGCCCAAGACGGAGTCAAAACCGATGCCCTCCATTGACCGTGAGAGGAAGGTCGTTGTTACTCTTAACGAGGCCGGTGAAATTTTTATAGAAAAAGAGCGGTATACGCCTGATGAGCTCAGAATCGAGATCAGAAAACTCGTTTCCGACAGAGGCCGTGATATAAGGAATGAAGAGGTTTTTCTCAGGGCCGATTCCAGCGTTTCTTACGGCACGGTTATGGAAGTAATGTCGGAGATAAGAAACGCAGGAGTAAACAAGCTCGGGCTCATAACGGAGCCTGTACCGAAACAGTAATCAGAGGTCAGGGGAAATGAAGCCTGTGAATAAAGACAGTTCGAAAGAGTCGTCATTTTGGGGAATGTTTTTTTCAATAACGCTCCATGCGACAGTCCTTATATTAGTCCTCTTTTGGGGATTCAGCGGGAAATCCAACCTTAGTAACTCAAACGGCCCTATTGAGGTTTCACTCTCCGGGCTGCCCGGCGGGTCCGGAGGCGAGAAGAGGGAAAAACCGCCTCAGGCCGGAACCCCCCCGGAGCAGCTGAAAGAGGCGAAACCTGAAAAAACGGAGCCGGAAGAGCCAGAGCCCGAAAAAGTGGAAAAGAAAGAACAGGTCAAAGCCCCCCCTCCCGAGCCTGTAAAAAAGGACCCTCCTAAAGAACCGGAAAAAGAGGAAGAGAAAAAGGTTGAGGTAAAAAAGGAAGAGCCGAAAAAGGAAGAACCTGAGAAAGAAGAGCCGAAAAAAGAACCTGAAGTTGAGGAGAAGCCGAAGGTAGCTGAGAAAGAGCCTGAGAAAAAAGAAGTAATTCCGCTTGAGACTGAAAAGAAAGAGGAAAAGCCAGAACCGGAAAAGAAAAAAGAGGTCGCTAAGAAGCCCGAACCTACAGAGAAGCCCGCACAGGAGAAGAAAGAGGTTGCTCAAAAAAAGAATCTGGAGGGCGAAAAGAAAAGGGTGCTGCAGGACATTCAGAGGCAAAAGGTGCTCGAGAATTTGAAGAAAGGCGGCGACGAAGGCCCACGAATCGAGCAGGAGGAAATAGGCGAGGAGCGAAGGCTCGCCATGGCCGACAGCATGGATATGCCGGAAAGCCCCGGCGAGGGTCCCGGGGAGTCGGGGGGGAGCTCGGGCGGCGGCTCGTCGACAAATCCCGTATTGATTCAGTTATATACAAACAAGGTGCATCAGAGGATAAGCCGTAACTGGAGAATCCCCCCGGGCGTACCGACAGACGGCAGCCTCGTCTCTCTTATATTTTTCAAGGTGGACGAGAGGGGCAAGGTATATGATGTGAGGGTAAACAAGTCCTCCGGCAATTCCGCTTTTGATCAATTTTGTGTTGATGCCATCTATAAATCGGCCCCGCTTCCTGCACCTCCGTCTGAATTCGCGGATGAGGCTAAAAACAAGGGAGTCCTGGTTCCTTTCAGGAACGAGCCCTTTTAATCGATTTTCATTTAGTTTCTGTTATGACGTTTATGAACTTTGATCTGGAGATTTGCGAATGAATTTGATTCTCGTGCGGCACGGAGAGACGGACTGGAACAGGACAGGCAGGTGTCAGGGTATAGCGGACATAGAGCTTAATGATAACGGCAGGAAGCAGGTAAGGGAGCTGGGCGAGTCACTTAAAAATCACGATATAGCTGCCGTCTATTCGAGCAATCTCCTGAGGGCGCTTGAAACCGCGCGAGAGATTGCGAGGCATCACGGTATTTGCGTAACTATTGACGAGGACCTGAGGGAAATGAACCAGGGGGAGCTCGAAGGCCTCATGTTCTCCGAGATAAGGGAGAGATATGCCCATGTGCTCAAGGAGTGGAGAGAGAGTCCCGAGACCCTGATACTCCCCGACGGGGAGTCGCTTCTTCAGGTCGAGCAGAGGGCCTGGAAGGCCTTCGAGAAGGTGCACAGGCGGCACGCCGGCGAAACCGTCGTCGTCGTTAGCCACAACCTTACTATTACTTTACTCCTGTGCAAGATCACGGGAGTTGGGCTCAAAGGGTTTCGTAACTTTAACCTCCAGGCGGCATGCAAAAATATAATAGTTTCAAAAAATGGCAATATACGGGTTGATGTCCTCAACGACGTTTCTCACCTTTCTCCCGTCGAATCAATTCCCGAATTCTAGCTTATGGTTTTTATCCCGTGGGTATGGCTGCATGGGGGAACCGGGTTTCTTGTAACTCCCGACAATATGTGGTGTAATTTCCTTATAAAATTATGAAAGAAGACATTCAAAAGGTAGTTCGTGAATCGGTAAAAAGTCTCGGCAAGAAAATAAATATCAAGGATTTCCCGTCTGAAATCGAGGTCGGTATACCTAAACGGAGGGAATTCGGCGATTTCTCCGTCAACACGGCTATGGTTCTGGCCAAGAGCATGGGCGAGAATCCACGCCGTGTCGCGGAGCTTATTATAGAAAACCTGCCCGGAGAAAAAGACGCTCTCTTCAAGAAGGTCGAGATAGCGGGCGCCGGGTTTATCAATTTCTTCGTAAAAGAAGAAGCCATAGTTCATAAGCTCGAGGATATAAACCGTCTGGGCGAAAAGTACGGATTCTCCGGTCTCGGAAAGGGCGAGAAGGTGCTGGTCGAGTACGTAAGCGCCAATCCGACGGGCTATCTTCACATGGGGCATGCGAGGAACGCCGTCGTAGGTGATACGATTTCGAATATTCTGTCCGCGTCCGGCTACGAGGTAAGCAGGGAATTCTACATCAATGACGCGGGCAGGCAGATGGATCTCCTCGGCGAATCGGTTCTGGCGAGATACCGCGAGATGCACGGTCTTGATTGGCATATCCCGGAGGACGGGTATAAGGGGGATTACGTTAAGGAGATAGCGTCAAAGATCAAGTCTGAGAAGGGCGACTCCCTTATTAACGAATGCTCGGAGCCCGAGGCGCGTGAATTCTCAAGGGAGTTCGGAAGGGAGATACTGCTCGAATTTATTAAGGAAGATTTAGAGGGTATCGGTGTAATATTCGATGAGTGGTACGGAGAAAGGGATAATATTCACCGGCTTTCAGATGGAAATGACAGCGGCAGCAAGCTCGATGAAGCGAGGGAGATGCTCAGTCAAAAAGGAGCTCTTGAGGAGCGGGACGGAGCGCTCTGGTTCATGGCCACGCGGTTCGGGGATTCTCAGGACTGGGTGCTGGTAAAAAGCGACGGCAGCCCTACATACTTCCTTTCGGATATTGCCTACCATGTGGACAAATTTGAAAGGGGTTTTGAATCCCTCATAAATATATGGGGCGCCGACCACCACGGTCATGTTGCCCGCCTCAAAGCCGCTCTGAACGCGCTTGGTTTTCAAGACGAGCGCTTCAAAGTAGTGTTGATACAGTTCGTAAGACTCATGAGAAAGGGAGAGGAGGTCTCGATGTCCAAAAGGGCCGGAAGTTATGTAACGATGAGGGATGTCGTCAACGAAGTGGGCCCCGACGTGATGCGTTTCTTTTTACTAATGCGGAGCTCTGAAAGCCATCTGGACTTCGATCTCGATCTTGCGAAGAGGGAATCAAGCGATAATCCGGTCTATTACATTCAATACGCCTACGCCAGGATAAAGAGCCTCTTTCGGAAAGCAAAGAAAGAGGAGCTGTTCGACTCCATTGATTCGATTAACCTGCTTACTCAACCCGAAGAGATAGAACTCATAAAAAAACTCCTTCTTTATCCCGAGACAGTCGAGGAATGCGCCCTTTCGCTCGCGCCTCACAAGCTGGCCTTTTTCCTTCAGGAAGTAGCTTCCGACTTTCATTCCTATTACAATAAATTCAGGATTGTGGGCGAGGACCGGAATCTCGGCAAGGCAAGGCTTTTTCTGGTCAGATGCGTGGAGACCGTTCTCAGTAACGGACTAAAGCTGCTCGGAATAACAGCCCCCGAGAGGATGTGAATATGAGCAACAGACCAAGAACTGATAAGGCCCGGGTAGTGAAGGTGTTTATCGCTTTCATGGTGCTTTTTATAATTGTTTTCAGCCTGGGTGTGTTTGTGGGCAAGGGGCTCAGGAAAGAAGAAATACGGATCGCAACAAAGTTTCAGGAGCGGGAACAACCCGTGCCCGAGATTCCCTTTGAAGAAGATGAAGAACCGGAGCCGGAATCTGTTATAGCATATAGCGATAGCGACACCGATAGTGAGAAGGAGAACGGACTCGAGGAAGAAGCGCCCGAACCTTCCCCTTCCCCTGAGGCGACACCCCGGCCCGAGGTCGGCAAATCCGATGTTCGGGAAGCGGCTCCGCCCGATAAAGCTGTTTCACCTCCCGAGGCCGAGACCGAAGCCCGTCTTGCCGAGATAACCGAAGAAATCAGGCGGGAGAGAGAGAGGGAGAGGACGGAGTCTGAGCAAAAGGGCCGTACCGGCGATGTAGCTCTCCCGCCCATTGACCCCAAAGGCCTGTACACGGTTCAGATAGGATCATTTCAAAATCAGAAGCAGGCAAATTCCCTTGCAAGCTCGCTTAAATCAAAAGGCTACCCCGTATTCATTAAAGCCATGACTACTCCGGATAACGAAAACTGGTACAGGGTCAGGGTCGGAACTTTCGGCGATATAGAGACAGCGAAAAAGTACGGCGAAGGTTTGAAAACTATGGAGCCCGCGGTGAATCTGGTTTTTATCACGGTGAATAATTAAAAGAATTCTGCTGATTATAATTTTTACAAACAGGCCGGGATGATGATTGAAAAGAAAAAATATCAGACTGTTGCTTTCTTTTCGGCTTTTATAACTATTTTCATATTCGCTATCTCTTTCTGCGCGGCGGCCTCAGACACTCTAAACGGTGTACATGTAATCGAATTTAACTTGAAGGAAGGCGTGGTCAAGCTGTATTTACCAGACGATATGGCTGCGGGCGATACTATATCGGCCTCGATAGGGGTTTTTCCCAAGGGGACCTCGAGCGAGGAAAAAATCAGTAATACAAGGGCCTTGAACGGCTATATTATCGAGACGAGTTATGTAAGCGCCCCTGTCGGCCAGAAAACGTTCAAGATGGACATCCCCAGGAACACCGCCGGAAGCTCTATTAAATTCGCCCTTAAAGACGGCTCCATGAGGGAGCTTTCAAACTCCAGGATTCCAGTCGGTCTTTCCGCGCCGGGGTCGGGAAGGGGCGGGATGCCCACCCCCTTTGACTATCAGTGTCCCCTTGTGGGACAGGCCGGCAGGTTCGTAGAGATCAGGGGGCCTTTTGACGGGGACTTCGCTACAACGGACTTCCGGATCGGGAGTAAAAAGCCGCCTGTCCTTGCCGAATCGCCCCGGAAGCTCGTTTTCGAGACTCCGGTAGATATAGTCGGCTCAGTGGACCTCGTGTTAAAGGAGCGCGAGGTGGTTGTTAAAAGGCCGTTTACGTGCCTTCAGGTCGTAAAAATCGGGGAGGGAGGGGCGGTCCCCGTAAGCCGTCTCGATCGTGAAAGATCGATAGTAGAGGATGAGTCTCCGGCGAAAAGCGAAACAGCACCGTCTCCCGGTACGATTCAGAAGCTGGAGTTCGAGAGCATCAAGGCCGAGCAGACCCTGTCAACGGTGGATGAGGCCGGCGCGGCCCCCGTTTCAGCGTCCGTTACGGAGAATAACGAGAAAAGACTTATCATAGCAAGACAAATGGGCTCCCGGTTTCACGCGAGCGCAGTCCCTTCAGGGCAGGCTTCAATAACAGAAGAGGAGCAATCGACTCCGCCCGGGGAAATTGATACGGCGATTAAGCTCGAAGACGAATCGGATGAATTAGCTGTAGGAGCGGTTACCGAATCTCGTGAATCCATGAAAAATGGCGGCCAGGATACTCCGGCGCTCGATGGGAGGGATTCCAAAGGCCTGATTATCCAGGCTCAACTCGCAGCTTCCTTTACGCCTGTCGCCCCTGAAAAGGGCCCTGGCACGCTGAGTCTTTCCGGGGTCAAGGGCGGTTTTACTGTTCAGGTCGCTTCAGTTAAAAACGAGGAGGATGCGCGCACGCTGGCCCGGAAACTGGGTCTAAAGGGTTATCCTGTATTCGTAGTTACGGCGGATATTCCCGGCAGGGGCAGGTGGTACAGGGTGAGGGTCGGCAGTTTCAGCACCAGAAAAGAGGCGAGTATATACGGTAATAGCTTGCGCGAGAAAGAGCCCCTCGTTAAGTCTGTTTTTACAGCCGAAAGTGACTAGGCCGCCAGTTTTCCCAAGGTCTTTTTTTACCCGTTTCATGAAAATTCCGGTTATCTTGCCTGGGAGTGCTAAAACTGATATTGTTATTGCCGGCTCGGCTAGCATGTGAGAGCGGAGAAATTGTCATGACTCACCCCGAAGAAATCAGAGAGAGGTCCAAAAACAAGAAAGGCCCCGAATCCACTAAACTTTTAGGGAGCGGTATCAAAATGTGGTGGCTTATGCTTATGCTCCCTATCGAGGATTATCTTCTGAAAATCAAAATCCATCCCAATGTGCTTACGGTTTCGACTCTCGTCGTAGGCGCGATTACGGGAGTTTTTTACCATTTCGGATGGATTTTCGCGGGAGGAATACTCGTTCTCGCAGGGTCGACGTTCGATATCTTTGACGGGCGTGTAGCCCGTGCTCAGGGTTTAAACAGTGAGCACGGAGCGTTCTTCGATTCCTGCCTCGACAGATTCGCCGAGGCCTTCATCTATCTGGGCCTCCTTAGCCTTTATCAGGGTACGATATTTTCCTATATTGTCTTCCTGATCCTGGTTTCCACAACGATGGTTAGCTATACAAGGGCGAGGGCCGAGGGGCTGGGCGTAAAATGTGAAGTCGGAATGATGCAAAGAACGGAGAGGGTGGTTTATCTCGGTGTCCTCTCTGTTTTCAATTTCCTCGGGAACCTGATCGCCGAAGGGCTCGGTTACCCTCCTCAGGACTACCTGCTCAAGCTTGCGCTCTTGATAATGCTTGTTTTCTCAACCTATACCGCCCTGGAGAGAATGTTTCACGTCATGGGCGAGCTGAAAAGAAGGGACGAAGACTTAAAGAGCATTGAATCCGAAAACGAGAATTGAAATATAGTAATTTTCCCCCCGGCAACCCGGCATTGTATATTGAGATTTTTCATTTTTCGTTGAAGTCCCGCCTCGTATATACCATCCTATCTCTCCCATCCGAAGGGGTATATTCTATTTGCTAGATTATAAATTCACAGGTATAAATCAATGGCTTTTAGTTCGGGGCAATCGGCTCAAAATATCACTTTTTGCGCTCCCCGAATCGCGTAACCAATACTTTGATACCGTTTAAACTGATCAATCGATGCCGAAAAGAGAAGATATAAAGACTATACTGTTGATCGGCTCGGGCCCTATAGTTATAGGTCAGGCCTGCGAGTTCGACTATTCGGGAACGCAGGCCTGCAAAGCGCTCAGGGAAGAGGGATTTAAAATTGTTCTGGTAAACAGCAACCCCGCCACAATAATGACCGATCCCTCGTTTGCCGACCGGACCTATATCGAGCCCCTGGTTCCTGAAATCGTGGAAAAAATAATCGAGAAGGAAAGGCCCGACGCTCTCCTGCCGACTCTCGGAGGCCAGACCGCGCTTAACTTGGCTGTGGATCTCGCCGAGTCGGGAGTGCTCGATAAATACGGTGTCGAGCTTATAGGGGCTAGGCTCCCCGCGATAAAAAAGGCGGAAGACAGGAAGCTCTTCAAGGAAGCGATGCTGAAGATGGGGCTTGATGTCCCCCAAAGCGGCATCGCCCGCTCGATGGACGAGGCTTGGCAGGTTGTGGAGGATATAGGATTTCCGGTTATTATCCGCCCCTCCTTCACCCTCGGCGGCTCAGGGGGCAGCGTCGCGTATAACAGAGAGGAGTTTCGCGAGTTTGCGAAATCAGGCCTGGACTTAAGCCCTGTGACCGAGATTTTAATCGAGGAATCCGTGCTCGGATGGAAGGAATATGAGCTTGAAGTTATGCGGGACGGTATGGACAATGTGGTCATAATCTGCTCGATTGAGAACTTCGACCCGATGGGCGTTCACACGGGGGACAGCATAACGGTCGCCCCCTCCCAGACACTCACGGACAAGGAATATCAGAAGATGAGGGATGCCTCTATCGCGATCATCAGGGAGATAGGCGTCGATACGGGCGGTTCAAACATACAGTTCGGGCTTAACCCCGAGGACGGGCGCATGGTTGTAATCGAGATGAATCCGAGGGTTTCCCGAAGCTCGGCGCTCGCCTCGAAGGCGACAGGGTTCCCCATCGCAAAGATCGCTGCGAAGCTCGCTGTCGGCTACACGCTCGATGAAATTTCTAACGACATTACAAAATATACGCCGGCCTCCTTTGAGCCCACCATCGATTACGTCGTTGTAAAAATACCCAGATTCACTTTTGAGAAATTCCCCCAGACCGATTTTTCGCTCACGACTCAAATGAAATCCGTAGGCGAGGTAATGGCGATAGGGAGGACTTTCAAGGAATCCCTGCAGAAGGCCGTGAGATCGCTCGAAATTGATTCTTCAGGCTTCGAGCCGAAAAGCAGCGATGTCGTGCTTATAAAGGAAAAGCTCAGGACGCCTAATTCCGAAAGACTCTGGTACCTGGCGGACGCTTTCAGGCGCGGAATAGATATCGAGGAAATATATACTCTGACCCGTATCGACAGATGGTTCCTCCGCAATGTGGAGCAAATTGTTCGGATGGAAGAGGAGCTTAAATCCTCTTCAGAGCCCCTTGACGCCCATGCTCTCAGGCGGGCAAAGGAATACGGGTTTTCCGATATAAGAATCTCCGATCTCATCGGGGCTTCCGAGGACAATATCCGGGAATTAAGACAGGAAGATAAAATCGAACCCGTTTATAAAATGGTCGATACATGCGCTGCGGAGTTCGAGGCGTACACGCCCTATCTGTACTCGACTTTTGAAAGCGAGAATGAAGCGCCGCCTACGGATGAGCGTAAGGTGGTTATTCTGGGAGGGGGACCGAACAGGATAGGCCAGGGTATTGAGTTTGATTACTGCTGCGTCCATGCCTCCTATTCTCTAAAGGAAGAAGGCTACGAAGCAATAATGATAAACTGCAACCCCGAGACAGTAAGCACAGATTACGACACCTCGGACAGGCTCTATTTTGAGCCGCTCACCTTGGAGGATACGCTTTCCATCATAAGGAGGGAGAACCCCGAAGGGGTGATCGTTCACCTGGGCGGTCAGACCCCCCTCAAGCTCGCTATCCCGCTTGAGGAGCGCGGCGTTAGAATCATAGGCACCTCCCCTGACAGCATTGACCTCGCCGAAGACAGGGAGAGGTTCCGGGGGCTTATCGAGAAACTGGGGCTGAAACAGCCGGATAGCGGAATAGCCAGGAGCGAGGAAGAGGCGCTTGATATTGCCCGCAAAGTTAGTTATCCGATTGTGGTGAGGCCTTCCTACGTCCTGGGAGGGCGCGCTATGGAGATTGTATATACCGAGGAATCCCTCAAAAGGTATATAAGAGAGGCTGTACAGGTTTCCCCCAACCATCCCGTTCTGATAGACAAGTTCCTCAAGGACGCAAAAGAGGTTGATGTGGACGCCATATCCGACGGCAAAACGGTCGTGGTCGGCGGCCTGCTTGAGCACATCGAGGAAGCGGGAGTGCATTCCGGTGACAGCGCCATGGTGCTTCCGCCTTATTCCATAGAAGATTCCATCGTGAGTGAGATCAAGCGCCAGACTAAAGAACTGGCCCTTGCGCTTGATGTGAAGGGGCTGATGAACATACAGTTTGCCGTAAAGGACGGCCTGGTCTACATACTTGAGGTCAACCCCAGGGCGAGCCGCACGGTTCCATTTGTAAGTAAAGCCATAGGGGTGCCTCTTGCCAAGCTCGGAACCAAAATTATGATAGGAAAGACACTGGAGGAGCTCGGATTTACGGAAGAGATAGTCCCCGGGCACATATGCGTAAAGGAGTCCGTATTTCCATTCATCAAGTTTCAGGGAGTCGATACGATTCTGGGACCGGAGATGAAGTCAACGGGCGAAGTCATGGGTATAGATTCGGAAATCCGTATGGCTTTCGCCAAAGCGCAGATCGCAGCCGGCAACAATATTCCGCTTTCCGGGACCGCATTCATAAGTGTCAAAGACGAGGATAAACCGAAGATCCCGGAATTCGCGAAAAAACTCCGCGAGCTCGGATTCAAGATTATGGCTACAGCGGGCACGGCGGCTTATCTCGACAGCATCGGGGTAAATTGCACGTTGGTAAAAAAGGTCAAGGAAGGCCGTCCCCATGTGGTGGACCATATTAAAAACGGTGATGTTCAGCTTGTGTTTAACACCACTTTCGGGGAAACTGAAGTTGCTCAGTCCTATTCGATCAGAAGAACCGCGCTCATCCACAGAGTACCCTACTTTACCACTATCTCGGCCGCAGACGCTGTCACGGGAGCAATAGAAGTCCTCATAAAAGAAGGCCTGGAAGTAAAGGCGATTCAGGACTATTATTAGTTTCTGTAGAGTGCATTTGCAGGTAGAATTAATATATATATATATGATTTATTCGGCAAGTTAAGCAATCTTACTACTTTCCTATCAATAGCAGGAGGAAATTTGCATGTCAACCGACAGAGTGCCGATGACACCCAACGGGTATAAGAAGCTCAAGGAAGAACTGCGCAGGCTCAAAACAGTTGAAAGACCCGCGGTTATTAAAATGATCGAATATGCCAGGTCGCTTGGAGATCTTTCCGAGAACGCCGAGTATGAGACGGCTAAGGACAGGCAGTCTTTCGTCGAGGGCAGGATTCAGGAACTTGAGAGCAAGATCGGAAGGGCGGAAATCATAGACCCTGCGTCGTTAAAAGATAAGGACAGGGTAACGTTCGGGGTAAAAGTCAAGCTCGAGAATCTGGAAACGGGCGAAACCGTGAGTTATCAGCTGGTGGGGCCCGATGAATCGGAGCCCGAGAACGGCCTTATCTCGATCACGTCGCCGATAGGAAGGGCACTCATAGGCAAACGGGTGGACGACGATGTCGAGGTACAGGCCCCCGGAGGAGTTAGGGAGTTCGTCGTTCTGGATATAGCCTGATTTATTAGCCCAATCCCGCGCGGAACCGGCGTCTAATCAATCTCGACTCCGGATTTCACCTTTCCCGTCTCCGGGTTATATATGTATTCCACCCCCAGGGGATGAACCGGAGTCTCCCCGGTTGTCTCGGAGTCGACATACTCCTCAAGCTCCTTTAAATCTTTCGGGTACTCTCCGTATCTCTTCATAAACCTCACCGATTTGGCGTTAAGGAAGGCGAGGTCATGTTTTATTTGCTCTTTCGCCAGAACGGAATTCCTTACCGCCTTTATCCTTGGGGCTATCATGAATTTGCCGCCCACCGGAGACTCGGGAATCCCGTCTTCGATAAAACCTGTATTGACCAGTTCATCGATTGTAGAGGGGAGCTTTCCGTAAGTTTTTATGTATTCTCTCAATCCGGCGGTTAATTCGCTCTCCATAGCCATTGTATCGATCTCCTTCAGCTTCGCCAGAGCAAAATTCCTTCTCCCCTCGCTCGGACTGGTTTCATAAATTATCTCCCAAATCCTTGTTGAAAGCTCCGTGTTTCCGCCCTTGGCGTGAGCCGACGCGGCCATTCCCGCTATGGAAGCCTTTCTTAAAGGGGATACCCCGGGTTTTTCGGACGCTTCTCTAAAGAGACCAGCCGCTTTTTCATAGTCCTTCGGATAGAAATAATATATAAACGCCTCTTCGAGAGGCAGTCGATAATTCGACGGATTATTTAATCTCCCCTTATCGAGCAGCTCTATTCCCTTTTGAGTTTCACCTAGACCGAAAGGCGGCGGCTCGGCGAGAAACGTCCCCCCGTATCTGTAGGCGTTAACGAACCCGGGATCAAGATCGGTGATTATATCGAAGTAGTGATAGAGCAGTTCCGGGTCCTGTTCCTCAAGGTCCTTGCTGCCGAAGTACTGAAGCGCCCTCAGCCAGTATATGTCCGCAAGCAGCTCGTGGTAGCCGAGCGAGAGCTTTTTCAGGGTCGAGGACGATAGATAGAGACTCTCCTCCACCGACCGGAATTTCCCTCTCATGTTGTCGATTTTTATCTGAAACGGGACCGAGACTATTATTAGTAATACTAATATTGCAAGCAGGACTAACGTTTTATCCTTGTTCCGGGCCATTTGTTATTTAAACTCTTTCCTCTCGAATATAATTATGGAGAGTATGAGGAGCGTGAGTGTGTATATAACCGCGTAAGCCGTCGTATATATGATTAACTCCGGGTCGATAGTCCCTCCGTAGACCGCTTCGCTTCTCACGTCGAATTTCTCCAGATTAGGTATTGTTCGGTATATGATCTCCGAGAGAAATTTGGTCGTCGGGTGTTTGATCTCTTCCGCAAAAAGCCTTATATCGCTTGAAAAGCGTCCGATAGCTATGACGAAAAAAGTGAAAAGAGCGCTGAGCACGGGCGTGGTGAAGCTCGAAAAAACCAGCGCTACCCCGATGATTACGAGGAATTCCAGGTACTGAAAATATACGGCGTTAAAGAACTCGGCGTAAAAGTGTCCGCCGTAATAGAAATTAATAAGACCCTCGTATCTTATCTCTATGTACAGGACCATAAGAAAAAGTATCAGCCCCATTCCGAGCGTAATAACGAAGAGTGTTATTCCGAGGCCCAGGTATTTCCCGAGTATGAATTCGTACCGCTTCACCGGTTTGGAAAAGATATTGTAAACGGTTTTTTTCTCTACTTCCTTATAGACAAGTCCGATTCCCAGAAATACGGAAATCAGAATGCCTATTACGGAAATAGCTGTGAGTCCCAAATCCTTTACAATCTTGTTGTATTGCTCTGCCGATATACTGGCAAAGACAAGCGAGCTCACTATCATAAGTATCGCGAATAATACGAGGCTGTAGAGAACCCTGTCTCTGATCGCCTCTATAAACGTATTATGAGCCACACTTAATATTTTTCTCATCGTTCATCAGTTATTGATTCTCTGAAATCCGGATTACGGCTCCGCACCTTCCTTTCCCTTTCTGGCTTCCTCCACAAAAAGCCCTTCGAGGGATTTCCTTAGCGGGTGAAGTGAAACGATTTCAGCGGACGTCTGCGCAATCGCCTGAATGACCTTTCTTTTATTTTCCTCATCGAACTTAATCACCGTATATCCGGCCCTGTTCTCGAGCTCGACACTCAACCCTCTAACGCTATCCTTTATCTCCTGGCCTGATCCCTCAAGGAGCATCTCGTAATCCGTATCTATTTCCTTAAGCAGCTCCCCTATGTCGCCGATCTTTATCACCCTGCCGCCCATGATAATTCCCACCCTGTCACAGAGGGCCTCCACGTCCGAGAGCATGTGTGAGCTCAAGAGGATCGTTTTCCCCTTGCGTTTTTCTTCGAGTATCAGGTCTTTGACTTCCCTCCTTCCAATGGGGTCGAGCCCGCTCATCGGTTCGTCGAGAATTATGAATTCGGGGTCGTTTACGAGCGCCTGAGCTATTCCTATTCTCTGAAGCATCCCTTTTGAGTACTTTCTCATCTGGGTGCCTTTTGCGTGAGACATTCTTACTTTTTCGAGAAGCTCCTCAGTCCTCTCTCTAAGGATTTTTCGCTTCAGTCCGTGAAGCTCTCCCATATAGAAGAGCAGCTCTTCCCCGGTGAGGTAGTCGTAAAAATAGGGGTTTTCCGGCAGATAACCGATTTTACGCTTCAGTTCGACGTGGCCGAGGTTTCTGCCCGACATCTCTACTTCCCCCTCGGTAGGCGTAACAAAACCCAGTATCGATTTAAAGGTAGTGGTTTTACCCGCGCCGTTCGGTCCCACGAACCCGAATATTTCTCCCTCGTTTACCGTGAAGGAGACATTTTTCAGCACGCGGGTTTTTTTGCCCAGGAAGCCGGTCTTGTAGTCTTTAACCAGATCGTTTACGCGGAGCATTGTTTCTGACATTAGAGGACATCTAAATATATGTTAATCGATGCCTTGAGGCAATATTTATTGTTTAATAGGGTTGATTGCAAGCTTGATAATTCTAATTTTCGAAATAAAAACCCGTCACTCGCAATCGGGGTCGTTGCGGCCGGATTCAAACGCCCCGCTCTCCCCTTTATTCCGGGTCGTAACGGTGCATTTTATAACTTTATCGGCGAAAGCCGAGAAATCCTTCCTCCCGTTAACCCTCGCGTTTGTCATGGACGCCTCCCACCCGAAGTCTCCCACGAGGGACAGATCATCGTTTTCGGCGTCGCTGCTCCACGCCACGCAATAACCGGCCTTGGGGTCTGCGCAGCTTGCGGCGCTCGCGGGACTGCCGTCGTTTATAACGGCGGTCTCAAACGTTATGTCTATCAGGGCATCTTCCGGATCGTTAGTCCCCGAGGGGTCCCGCAGGGTTCCGGCAGTGCCGAGAGAGCCTATCAGGTTTGTAAAATCCCTCTCGCCGTCATCGTCCAGGTCCTGCTCAAAATACTCATACTCGGCGTCCTTTAAGGTTTGGAGGGCTTTTCGCGCATTCACTTCATTGGCGGAGATACGGGCTTTTAAAAGATTCGGGACAGCTATCGCAAGCAGAATGCCTATAATAGCCGCAACCACAAGCAGCTCGATCAGCGTAAATCCGTTCTGAAACTTTATTTTGCCCAGTTGCGTCATCAGTACACACCTGCTTAATTATAATCCTTAAATACGATGAGCGTGCCGAAGATTCCAAATAACCGCGCTGAGTAGCCTAAGTATTTTTTTATGGAAAATTTGATCAAATATTATTTTACTTGATAATAAAGTTAAAACGGCGGGTTTAAGCCCGCCGTTTTAGTAAATGGTCTATTCTAAGCTAGCTACTGATATTATTTACTAGTCACAGGCGCCGGTAGTACGGTCGGAATTAAAGGTGCCGGGATCGCCGGAGGCCGACGCTCCTGTTACCGTACACCTTATAACGCCGTCCCCGTAAACCGAGAAGTCTTTTCTGCCTGTTTTACGAAAACTTGTCATCGAGGCTTCCCATCCGAAGTCGTCGAGGTTGTCCGCGGCCGCTCCGACGGTGGCTGCGTCCCAGCCCACGCAGTATCCTGCCTTTGAGTCTGCACAAGCAGCGGTACCCGCAGCATCGCCTGCGTCAGCGCCGGTAAAGCTGCTGTCTATCAGGGCGTCCTCTTCATTGCCGGTACCTTCAGGGTCACGCAGAGTAGCTATGTTGCCCGTATAGTTTCTCTCGCCGTCATCATTCAGGTCCTGCTCGAAATACTCGCCTTCGGCGTCCCTCAGGGTCTGCATGGCCTTTCTCGCGTTTGCCTCGTTGGCTGAAATTCTTGCCTTAATCAGGTTAGGTATTGCGATAGCCAGCAGGATACCTATGATCGCCGCTACGACTAAAAGCTCGATCAGGGTAAAACCTTTCTCGCCTTTTCTTGATTTATTCAAATTTCTTAACATATTAAAACCTCCTCATGAATTTTGAGTTTCGTATTAAATTAAATGCAAAACACGTGCCATATTGTAGTGATTTTACGCTTGTATTTGTAACCGAATGAAAAGACTGAATATTTTGCAATTTCATAGAATCCTGCTCTCAATATAAGGCATCCTGAAGGTTGCCGGAATTGAGTATGTGTGACAAAAAATGTCACATCAATGACATTGTATGACAATTAATTTTAGAAATATAAAATTTTTTAGAAAGGATGTATTGCGTGTTTTAAGGATTTAATGTTTATCAAATCACCGAAGTATGATATTTTATAATACTCATTCATTCAGGAGGCGGTTAAAAACATGCGCAGACAATATTGTGTATCTTTGATTTTTCTTATTCTCGTTATTGCAGGCTCCGTACTTATCACGGGGTGTACGAACGTTAAAACTACATCCTACTTCACTCCGACAAAGACCAAGCTGAAAGAGTTCCAGGCTATTCAGTTCGAGACATTCGAAACGCAGATTGAGGATTTCCCCAAGGAGGCTCTCACCAAGGTGCCCGACCAGGCGGCCGAGCTCCTTGCGTCCAGGAACAAGTTCAAAGAGGTAAAGTACGGGGAGATTGAAAATATTCCTGCGGAGGATACTCTCGTGCTGCTCGGCGAGATAAGCGAGTACAGGCCGAGTTCCGACATCACATTTGAAGGCGGGGGGCTTAAATTCGGGGAGGTTTCGATCGCCCTCAAACTGGCTTTGGTCAACAAAGCTACCGGGGATGAGATATCCACGGGTGAGGTAAGCGGTTTTAGCTCTATGGGTTTTATGGCCAAGGACATTTACCAGAGCCTGGCGGAAGAGATTGTAAAATATATAATTGAAGGTTACTAAAATTATATTTATCCTTTCATGGTTCAAATTCAATAGGGAGGAAGTGATGAGAAATCTGAAATTTAGTCTCATATTGTTGTGTTTGTTTGTAGGAACATCAGGGTTAATTAGCAGTGGTGCCGCCGCTCAGAATGAATCGGGCGCGGCCGGTTATTACAAAGAGGGAAGGCAGGCGTTTCTCAAGTTTACGCCGGAGGGTTTTGAAAAGGCTATATCGCTCTACAACCAGGCTGTCAGCGCCGACCCGAATTACGCGCCCGCTTACGCGGGTCTTGCGGAGGTATATTCTTTTATGGGCTGGTACAGGTATAACGTAAAGGAAGATTACGAAAAGTATTATAATGATTCTTATGCCAATATGGTGAAGGCTCTTCAGCTCGGACCCAACCTCAAAGAAACTCAAGTCGCTCTGGCTTACAGCTATCTTCATCTGAGCCGTGAAAAGGAAGCGGTACTCGAGGCCAGGAAGGTTCTGGCCGAAGACCCGAATAACGCCGAGGCTCTTTATGTTTTGTGGTCGGCCCTCGGCGAAAACCCAGATTCCCCGGAAATAAGAAAAGTGCTTGAGCTTAACCGGACTTACATTCCCGCCTACATTGGTTTGGGAACAGCCCTTTTCTTCAAGAAGAGGGCCTACGGGCAGGCGGCTCAGCTTTACAAAGAGGCCTCGGAAATCGCTCCTTCCGCGCAGATTCATAACTACATCGGCACAGCGCTCAGAACCCAGGGACAGTATAACGCCGCTATCGCCGAATATCAGAAGGCTATCGAGCTTAATCCGAATTACGCGCCCGCCCACATGAATCTCGGAATCACATACTTTTACCTGAATAAATACAACGAGAATATTGAGAGACAGAAAAAGGCCATCTCCCTAAATCCGAATTATCCCGACACATACTTCTTTATGGCCCAGGGTTATGAAGGATCGAATAATCCTCAGCAGGCTATTATATATTATAAAAAGTTCCTCGACTTATCGGTCGAGCAGGGGGAGTACGCTGGTTATGTCGAAACAGCCAAGCAAAGATTGTCGGCTCTGGGAGGAGGGAGCCAGTAGGCCGGACGCGGGGCTCTGTCCGGGATTGTAGGCTCGGCGTCAGGTCCCGGCTGATAATCTCTCCTGTAAATAGCGGGACAGTTTTTTATCCGCCACGGAATACGATGCTCAATTGGTTATAGGATTTGCCGGTTTGAGATATGCATAAAGAAGCTCGCAGGTCGGATTCGATCGGTTTAACCTTCGGCATGGAGTCCAGCGCCAGTCTCTGGAATATTATATTCGAGGGGTTCGATCAGGAAGTCGTGCTCGTTTCAAAATTTGCGGGTAAAGACCCTGAAGCGGTAAAGTTTCTTTATAAATTCGCGCTGATTCTAGAGGGAAAATATAAGAGCTGCAGGGTGGAGCCCACGGCTTACGGGATTAAAATAAAAAAATCGCTTCCTCAGAACGATTTTTCTCTGATAAGCGAGTGGACAGGGCTCATGGAAAGTATAAGGGACGAGATGGCTAAATGCGTTTGAGATTAATAGGCTCGACCTTGTAGCTAAATTACGGTTACATCCCCCGCAATTACCTTCACCGTGTTCTCTTCATCCGTTTTAACCAGCAGGTGTCCGTCCCCGTCGATTCCCACAGCCGTTCCCTCATATGTATTTTTGTCCTCAGTGTGTACCCTTACCCTCCGGTTTTGCCCTCCCCATCTATCGGTCCATTCCTTCAATATGAAAGGCTTGCCGCGCCTGGCGAAGCTTTTATACCAGATTTCTATCTCTGCCAGCATGTCCGCGGTGAACTTTGCCCGCTCAATGTCTTTTCCCAGGTTTTCTTTTACGGAGGTCGCAACCCTCGACGCTTCCCTCATTTCGGAATTTATTTGAGCCCTCGTCATATTGATGTTCACCCCTATGCCCAATATGACAAAATCGACCGATTCGCCTTTCGACCGCATCTCCGTCAATACCCCTGCTACTTTCCTGCCGCCGATCTGCACATCATTCGGCCATTTAATGACAGGCTTTTCGACCCCGGTCTTCTTCAGGGTCTCGACTAGCGCAATCGAAGCGAGGAGGGTCAACAGCGGCGACTCACCGGGGGGCATCGACGGGCGAAGCAGTATTGATATATACAGATTTACGCCTGGGGGCGAGATCCACTTTCGCTCCAGCCTTCCCCTCCCGCGCGTCTGCGTATCGGCAATCACGGCCGTCCCTTCTGAAGCGCCGTTTTCAGCCAGCTTTGCCAAAACGCTGTTGGTAGAGTCCGCCTCGTCGTAGTAATGTATGACCTTCCCTATGTTCTCTGTCCTGAGAAGGCCGTTTAATTTCCGCATCATTACCGAAGTCATCGCAGTGTTCCCCTGATTTAGCTATTTCCTCGTTAATTCTAACTGTTTTCAAGATGTTGTAGAATGATGCGGCTAACAGCCCGGGCTCACGTAAAGTGCGTACCATGTGGAATATTGGTGAACAGTCACTATACTATATTGAGCAGGTTCCGGCGAATAAAATTCAGTAAGGAAGGATATGTGATATGGGAATAAGATTTATTTTTAGGATTTTTACAGTAATGGTTGTTACGCTTTTATGCGTCGCCTATTCTTCTGACGGGGCAGCTGATACAAGCGTCCCTGAGGGTAAAGGCGATCCGGCAGTACTCGAAGTCAGCATCAAAGACGTGGTCGATAACCCAAGGGAGTACAACGGAAAGCAGGTAGCTCTTGAGGGCCGGGTGAAGAAAGTCGAATATACCAAATCAAGCAAGGGCGAGCCGTTCACGCTGTTCAAATTAAAAGACGGGGACAACAACGAAGTAAACGTTTACTACGAGGACGAGCACCTTCCCATATCCAAAGGCGATTCGGTTAAAATCATGGGAAAATTCAGGAAGCAAAAGAGCTACTTGTTCTATAAAATCGAAAATGTCATAAAGGCCCGGACTGTCGAATCGATTTAAGCCGTCGGTAAAATGCGGCTTTTTTTTAGGTCCTGCGCAATTCTTCTGATTATCGGGCGGGCGGCCTAATTGCGCTTTTAAAATTAACTTTCCTCATATAATATTTTTGATATGACCCTCATCAGAAACGGGTTTCTGCGATTACTCCTCATCATACTCATAGTAATTTGCGTAATTCTTGTTTCTCTTAATATTTTTTTGAATATCAAGCTCACAAAAAGCGCGCCGCTTTACCTGGAGAAATTCTCAAACAGCATAGGCTATGATTTAAAATTTGAGTCGGTAAAACTCGACATGTTGTTCCGGCTGAGCTTAAACGGAGTAAAGCTCACAGACCCTTCTGACACCGAGAACCCTCCTGTGTTAATAAACAGCATAATCGTCGAGCCGCGGATTTTCTCTTCTCTTTTCAATCGTAAGGTAAATCTCGAAGAAATTATTATTGAAAATCCCGTTATCAAGTATGACAGCGAGGACGCTCGGAAGCTGCTCAAAGCTTTTAAGAAAGGGGAGCAGGGAGGGGATAAGCCGCCCGCGGTCACGATAGAGCGGATCAAGCTCGAAGATGCGCGTTTTGAACTCGGTCCGGATTTTACCGTCTTGTCGAGAGAAATGGAGATTCTCATCTCAGACGCGGGTTCGGAATGGCCCGGCAGAGTGGACTTCGAGGGCGGATTGACAATTAAGGAAAATGAGCTGGGCGTTCAGGGCGGGGTGAGCTTACTGCCTGAAGAGACTACCGGAAACCTGAAAATATCCCTCGACAGGCTTAAAACGGATTCGTTCCCGGGTTCGGTAAAAATACCCCGTCACATCGAGGGTGTTTCCGAATTGGAATTCAGGGTTTCAGAGGACATCAACGTGGGAGGAAATATCGTTTTAATGGCGGAAACGGAGCGATTGGACGGCCCGCTTGCGGCAATAAACTATGAATTGAGATATGATCCAACCGGGAATACGGCGTTTGTAAATGCCCTCAAATTCGAATTACTAGATACACTCGAAGGAGAATTCACCGGGACTGTAGAGGAAGTGACGGGAAGTACAATTTTCAATTTGAACGGCAGCGCCGCGACCGAGAGCCTGAAAGAAATAGTTAAGTGGGTGCCTGAAATAAATGAAAACGAGCTTGCGGGCAGCCTCTATTCCGATGACCTCAGAATTACGGGATCAAGAAAGGATCAGGACATAAGTTTAAGGGGGAAGATTACCCTAGACCGCGTGAACTTCGCCGATAAAGACGACGGCGTCAAAGTTAAGGACCTGTCTTGCGGATTAAACATTGAGCAGGGTCTCGCAAAGAAATCTGACTACTCGTTCTCATCTTGGGGAGACTGCGCTCTCGGAACCTTTTACTGGGACGAGCTGGGGGAGGTGGACGGCGTATCGGGTAATGTCGAGATTAAGCCTGAAGAGGAAGGGAGCGGCTACCGTATATCGCTCTCAAAACTGGACGGACGCTACATGGACGGCCGCGTGCACGGGAGTCTGGACATAATCCCTGCGGCAAATGGTATAGAAATCGGGGGTAGGCTGAGCGGGGAAAATCTCAATCTGAAAAAGGCGCCCAAGAATATCCTTCCCTTTAACATGGAGGGCGATGCTCGGCAGGTAAGCGCCGATTTTAAAGGAAGATCGGGCAATTATGACGCCGGTATTACATTTGCCGTGAACGATTTTCTCCTGAGGTCGGACAGGGGAAGGGAATTTAAAATCTCGAAGGTTTCTTCAGGGGAGGTCGTCCGGTTTGAATATATCTCGGCGGAAGAGGGCGAAGATAAGGACGCGGGCTCGTCCGCTGAGCAGCAAAAGAGAATTATAATCAGCGACAAGGGGCTTGATTACGAAGACCTGTCTTCCGGGGAATATCATATCAGGAGCGGAAAAGTGAGTGAGCTGATCTTTTCATTGAATATTGGAGGGGACTGGAGCCTGATAATGAACTCTAGAGGGTCGGGATTCGAGGTTATCGGAAAAGAGATAGGTCTCGACAGATTTAAGGAACACCTCGAGATCGAAAACAGCGGTAAACAGGGATTCAGCGGCATGATAGACGGTCAGGGCGGCAGGTTCAAAAGCGTGAATTTCCCGATGCTTTCGGCTGAGTACGTGTTTAAGGGTGATTCGCTTGATATTAATAAACTCTCGGCGGAGATAGGTACGATAGGTGAGTTCAGGACCGACGAGCTCCTGGTCGGATTCGGGGGGCAAAACGGCGGGTATCCCTATCGGATAGGGTTTGATGACGGGAGCTTTACCGCCTTCGATGACAAATTGAAATCCGCTGGAATAAAGGGGGTATTTATTTTGCATGATCCTGAGCGCGGCAGTACCGAGTGGGAGGGAGAAGTCTCAATAAAGAATTCCGATATCTTCTCGACGCCCCTTACGGACTTGAGCTTCGGGCTGCTCCCTTACTCGGAGGGCATCAAGTTGACGGATATATCCGGTAATTTTCTGGACGGCGATTTGATAGGCAAAGTCGATATACTCACCTCCCAACCCGGGACAGGTATCGTTACCGACCTTTCTCTTCACGGCGCTTCCGTTAAGTCGGGAGATTCGCAGATCAGTTTGAGCAGGTCGGATTTTTATTTCTCGGGAACCCTGCCGGATGGTTCTCTTCCAGCAGGAAAGGGAAAATTGGAATTAAAAGAGATCAGCCTGGGCGATAAGGATGCGGATTCCACTATCGACGGAGCCGTAGAATTCAGGACTGCCGGTGAAACCTTATCTATAGATAATGGGTTTATAGGTAATAAGGAGAGCGGAGAAATAGTGTTTTCAGGAGAAATGAAAAATTCGTTGAGTGAAGAGAGAAGGCTTGAGTTAGCTTTTCCGGGAGTTGCGCTTTCCAGTGCTGTTACGTTGCTTAGGCCCTTTATGCCGCAGGATTTTAGAAACGGTCAGGCCTCCGGGGTCGCTGACCTCCGTTTGGAGCTCCGCAATCTTTTCAGTCCCGGAAGCTCCTGGGGCGGGGATATAACATTTAACGGCGCTTCGTACTCGCTCTTTATCGGCGGGGCCGATCTTTTCGTGCGCGACATAAACGGAACTATAAGATTGAAAGAGCAGGCAGAGTCTGAAAATGCCCTTGCCTCCATCCTGGGTGACGATCTGGAATTCGACAAAAAGGTTTACAGGAAATATTTCAGCACGCTCAAAGAAGCCCGAACCGGCCCCTATGTGGATTACCTGAAAATAGGCGAAATAGAGTACGGGATACTGAAATTCGAGGATGTTGAATGCGAGCTTGAGGTGGACAGGGAAAAACTCAATCTGGAGAGACTTAAATCCAGGTTCTTCCTCGGAACACTCTACGGGACCGGCATTCTTAATTTCGAGAGCCCCGGCGTCGATTATAATTTTTCCTTTTTATTTAACGACGTGAGTCTCGAGGGAATTTCTAAAAGGCTCTCTTCCATAAAGGATTATATTACGGGCAGGGTAAACGGTCTTATCTGGCTCAGCGGAGAAGGGGCGGAGTTGGGCACCATCGACGGGCCCTTTGAGTTCTGGGTTGTTAAATCGGACAAAGAGGCCAGGGTGATTGGAAAAGCCCTTCTCGATCAGCTGGGAGCCAAAGAAAGGTTCATTCTCGGATCGACACGCAGTTATGATAATGGGGAGATTTCAGGTTATATTAAAGACGGAGTTATTACATTTCAAACGCTGGATATTTCCAACACGATTTTGGGATATAAAAATCTGTCTATACAGGCGGACCCGATAAGAAATTCCATATCCATATCCCATCTGGTTTCGGTGATTAGAGAGATAGCCAGAAGATCGAGGTCCGGTGGGCCCACGATTGAAACGAATTGAGGGAGGCGCGAATATGAATAGAAATATAATAAAAATTTTACAGTCGTTACTGCTGGTATTCTTTTTTTATCTGGTATCCTGCGCGACGATAACGGTGAACGTCTATTTCCCCGCGGAAGAGGTAAGGGAGGCCTATTCAAATCTGGAACAGGAATTCCTGGAGGAGGGCTCTCCGGCGGCGGACGGTACGGAGAGCGCGCCGCAATCCAAGCCCGTTCCATCTCCGGGGCCGCAGAGCCGCGCTGTTTATCCCGACGAGCCCGTTCTGAGATCGGAGACCAAGGTCATCGTTATTAAAAAGGGACTTACACTCGATTTCAGCAATTACGCCTGGGCTCAGGGCAACATTTCCGAGCAGATCACGCAGAAAATAAGGAGCATGCCCGATGTAGTGCAGGCTTACAAGAGAAGGGCGCAGCGTCTCTCCGTCGTAAACAATATGCTCTCAAAGGGTTTGGCGGTAGAGGGCAATGAGGGCCTTCTTGTAATAAGGGGCAGTCTCACTCCCGAGCAGACACAGGCATTTAACGCGGAGAATTCGGACCGGCAGATAATCATAAGGGGCATGGCCAGGGCGATAGTGGAGATTAACAATATCGAGCCCACGCCCGAGAACATAGAGAAGGTTCTTCCCGAAGCCGCAAGACAGTTCGCTAGCGTTAGAAGGAGCGAGCGATAAATTTCTCGGGTGGGGCGGGAAGCTCGCAATAAATGATTTCGTTAGATATTGCGGATCCTGTGTTGCCCAAGCGCTTTTGACTTATAACCGGGCGGGCGTCGTTTGTCTCAGGCAGCAAGTCGGCCCGCCCCGGCTTTACGGTTATTGTTTTTACCTCTTGAGCCGACCCTGAAATTGTTGTCTAATATAACTCCCGGTTTCGATTTCCCCTTCAAAATTCTTTTCTCTTCGTTGAACCGGAATCCCGCCGGACTGCAGCGGAAAACCGGCTCTGCAAATCGAGCGCCCGGCGATGTTCTTCTGTCTGATCCTGTTTTTCATAATAATGGCTTTAACACAGCGGTTATAGTATTATGAAAATGAGCAATTCATAAATCAGAGCCTGATCCTCGAGGTGCGAAGTATGACGGGAAAAAACGTTGTCGTCATTTTGTTAGTTTTGGGAATCACTTTTACGTTATTCAACTGTGACACCGGAGGAGGCGGTAATATAAGTATTGACAGCAAAGTTTCCAACTCCGCCCAGTTCGGCGAGATAACGGTGACGGTTTTGGAGGACGGCAGGAGGCTTGACAGTGATAAAACGGACGACGGGGGCAACTTTAATCTTCGCTTCAGATCGAACACGGGGTTTGTCAGCCTGAGGTTCGAGTCTGATTCGTTCGATGCCGAGAGACCAAACCTGAGGGTCACCGATGACAGCACCATCTTGTTCGATTTCACTTTGCAGCAGAACCCGACGCTCATAACCATCAACAGCTGGCAGGTCCTTCAGGACCCGCTGTTCCTGAGAAATGAATCCGAGCTGGTGTTCAATGAAAAACTCGCCGATATAGCGATAGACGCGGATGGGGGGGATTGCCTGATAGGAACGGGGTCAAGCGTTATAACATTCAGGGTAAAGAGCATAACCATAATAAACTGCAGGGAGGGCGTCCGCGTTCAGGGTACTGCGTCCGTAATCCTCGAAGCGGATGAAGACATCACCGTATCGAGCAACAGGGACGCTGTAATATCATTCGACGACACCTTCGTACGCATTGGAGAGACCTCGGACCCGGTCGATAACAGCGTATTGATTCAATCCGCCAACCTGAACGGAATTAACGCCGCCGGCAATTCCGTGGTCGAAATAGACCCGCAGAATAATCAGTGCTCGATCAGCGGAGGCAGGCGCGCGGTCAACGTGAGCGGCAACGCCAGCGTCGATACGGACGGCTGCACCCTTTCTGACGGATGATTGAATTTGCCTGCGATTCTTGTTCCCGGCCACTATGTACATTGAAATACTTTTTAAGCGGTTTATCTACTTTTAACTAATTCCCCTGTTCTCATACGTGAATTATTGCAATTACATAAATTTGTTTGATAAATTAGTGTATCGATAATACTCCTCGGAGGACTAAAAATGCTCGAAGCTAACAGGTCTGATCTTTCCGCTTTGATCTTAAGTTCGGCGAAATACAAAATGTTCAACTTCATGGTCTCAATTCTATTGCTGTTGATACTGCTGGCAGTTCTCGAGGAGACTAAATACGGCTACCTTGTTCTTAATGTACTGAGCACGATTGTATTTTTACTCGGTGTTTACGCGGTGGGCGGGAGCAAGAAAAGACTGATATTGCTAGTAATACTGGGACTACCGTGGTTCATATCCGAATGGACTTTTACAAAGTCAAACAGGACCATATTTATGAGCATGCTCTTTTTCATCCTCGTTACCGTTACAATTCTCGAGCACATATTAAAATCAAAGGAAGTGACGGCCGATACTTTATACGCGGCTGTATGCGTTTATTTATTATTGGGCATAATGTGGGCGAGTATTTACGGTGTTCTGGAATACCTGTCGCCGGGCGCTGTCTTCGTGGGGAGTGAAGGGGAGATAAGCGAGCCGCTAAGCTCGAATGTATTGATCTATTACAGCTTTACAACACTAACTACTCTCGGGTACGGCGATATTACTTCGCTGACCCCTCTGGCGAGGATTATTTCGATCCTTGAAGCGATCATAGGTCAGTTGTTTATAGTGTTCCTGGTTGCGAGGCTGGTAAGCACATATACGGCGAACGCACTCGCGCGGAGGTCTAAACCTGAGAGCTAGAGCAATTAAGAAGTGAGATGCTTTGACTTAAAAACTCTTATGCCTATTAATTCTGTTTTCCAATGATTTTCTCCCGCCGGTCTTCATGATTTGATAACCATAATAAATCTGGTTCAATATCTCTCATGAAAAAGCGCAATATAGTAATCATTCCCGGGGACGGAATCGGTCCCAATATCACGGAAGCGGTTCAAAAGGTGCTGGAAGCATCCGGTGCCCGGATTGAATGGATCGAGCGTCAGGCCGGGCTCGCCGCGCTTGAGAAGGGCTCGGAAGTGCTTCCGCAGGAGACTATAGAAGCTATAAGGGAGCACAAGGTAGCGTTAAAGGGCCCCTGTACGACCCCTATAGGAGGAGGATTCACATCTGTAAATGTACAGCTCAGGAAAACACTGGACCTTTACGCCGCGGTCAGGCCGGTGAGAAATCTCCCGGGCGTGGTAACCGGTTTCAGGAATGTGGACATCGTTATAATCCGCGAGAATACGGAGGGTCTTTACAGCGGGGTTGAAAATACGATAACCCCGGGCGTGGTAATGAGCATGAAAGTCGCGACGGAGAAGGCCTGCAGCCGTATCTCACACTGGGCGTTCGAATACGCGCGTAACCGTAACAGGAAAAAGGTCACGGTTTTCCACAAGGCGAATATAATGAAGCTCACGGACGGACTGTTTATAAGTAAGTCGCAGGAGGCAAGCAGGGAGTATGGGGGCATTCAGTATGAGGAGCTGATTATAGACGCGGGCTGTATGAGGCTCGTCCAGAACCCCTCACAGTTCGATGTACTGCTGCTGGAGAATCTCTACGGGGATCTGATAAGCGACCTGTGCGCGGGGCTCGTGGGAGGGCTTGGCGTCATTCCCGGAGCCAACATAGGGGACAGGGAGGCAGTGTTTGAGGCGGTTCACGGCTCCGCTCCCGATATAGCGGGCAGGGATATAGCGAACCCGCTCGCGCTCCTTATGTCGGGCGTGATGATGCTTAACCACCTGGCCGATACGGAAGGGCGCGAGGATTTCCGCGCCTGCGCGGAAAAGATTAAAAACGCGTACAATAACGCCCTGCTCGAGGGTTATAAAACACGCGACCTCGGGGGCGGGCTCGGCACGCGCGAGTTCGCCGACGCGCTTATTAAAAGAATCGAGAAGGGGTGAGCCGCTTTTTTGATTGATGGTTTGATATATGTTGTCTCGGAGTAGAAAAGTAGAAGGGCAGGGAGCTTCGCTACACGGCGCTTAATTGACAATCGCTGCCCTGAATTCCTTACAATAAGCCTCAAAAAATTCCCGCCCGTAGTTTGATCTGTCTCAGGTCTTGAGCCGGTAACCCGTCTTGAAAATCCACCACACCGCTGCAATACATAAAGCCAGGAATAGAAGCGTCATACCCAGACTGACAGCCACGCTGACATCTGCGACCCCGTAAAAGCTCCATCTGAAACAGCTCACCAGATAGACCACCGGATTGAACAGCGTGATCTTCTGCCATACAGGCGGCAGCATGTTGATTGTGTAAAAAGTACCGCCCAGGAAGGTAAGCGGAGTAACGATCATAAGCGGTACAATTTGCAGTTTCTCGAAGCCGTCCGCCCAGATGCCGATTATGAAGCCGAAGAGGCTGAACGTCACCGAGGTGAGAACAAGAAAGCCCGCCATCCAGAGCGGATGTGCAATCTCGTAGGGGACGAATAACCGCGCCGTGGCAAGTATCAGCAGTCCCAGGATGATTGATTTGGTAGCCGCGGCGCCGACATAACCGATCAGGATCTCAATGTAGGAGATGGGCGCTGAGAGTACCTCGTAAATAGTGCCCGCGAACTTGGGCATGTATATACCGAAGGATGCGTTCGAGATGCTCTCGCTCATAAGCGACAGCATGATCAGGCCGGGAATAATAAAGGCGCCGTAGCTGACCCCCTCGATCTCCCCCATGCGTGATCCTATCGCCGCTCCGAACACCACGAAGTATAACGCGGTCGAGAGAATCGGAGCAGCGATGCTCTGCATCAGCGTGCGCCACATACGCGCCATCTCGAAAGAATATATTGAGCGTATCGCATATATGTTCATTGTTTTTCTTTAACCAGGCTGACAAAGATTTCCTCGAGAGAGCTCTGGCTCGAATGGAGGTCTCTGAAATCTATTCCATGCTCGTTCAGACGTCGCAGCAGTCCGGCAATGCCCGTCTTGTCGTCCTGCGTGTTAAAGGTGTAAACCAGTTCGTTCCCATCGGGTGAAAGCTCGAGCGAGTGCCCGGCGAGCTCTTGAGGAATGGAGATCAAAGGATTCTGCAGGTGGAGCTTCAACTGTTTTTTGCCCAGTTTTTGCATCAGCGCGGCCTTGTCCTCCACTAAAATAATCTCTCCCTTGTTAATTACCCCTATACGGTCGGCCATCTCCTCGGCCTCCTCGATATAGTGCGTCGTCAGGATTATAGTCACACCGTTTTCCCTTAAACCCCTCACCATCTCCCACATATCGCGGCGCAGCTCTACGTCGACACCGGCAGTGGGTTCGTCGAGAAAGAGTATCTTCGGCTCATGCGACAGGGCCTTGGCGATCAATACGCGGCGCTTCATACCTCCCGAAAGCGCCAGAATCTTCGAGTCCTTCTTGTCCCAGAGTGAAAGATCCCGAAGCACCTTCTCGATATATCCGGGGTTCGGGGGTTTTCCGAACAGGCCGCGGCTGAAATTCATCGTAGCCCAAACGGTTTCGAAGACATCCGTGGTCAGCTCCTGAGGCACAAGACCGATCTTCGATCTTGCCGCCCTATAGTCTGAAACGATATTGTGACCGTCTGCCAGCACTGTGCCCTTGCTTGGATTGACTATCCCGCAAATAATACTGATAAGAGTCGTCTTTCCGGCGCCGTTCGGGCCCAGGAGAGCAAAGATTTCTCCCCGGCGTATATTGAGACTCACGTTCTTTAGCGCCTGAAAGCCTGAGGCATAGGTTTTGCTCAAATCGTTGACTGAAATAATCGTCTGCATTGATACACCTTAAATTCTAAAAAAGTTTATATTATATCTAACTACGGGCTCTGGGATGCCGTGGAGCATCGACACAGCGCATAAATCGTCCCTTTCGTTTATGTTCTACATAGTCTTTGAAGCATATGAATGGAAAGAGGATTCGTGCCGAACACAATATTTGTGTTCTTAAGTCAGATTCTCCCTGATTACCCTCAGGAAATTCCCGCCCATAATCTTTCTCACCCTGTCCTCCGCATAACCCTTTTCAAGGAAGAAATCGGCTATTTTGGGGAGGTCGGATATTTTCCTTAACCCCTCGGGGAAATCCTCTATCCTCGCCCCGTCCATATCGCTCCCGATCCCTACGTGGTCCTCCCCGCAGAGCTCGATCATGTAGTCGGCGTGGGCGAATACGTCATCCAGCGTCGGTGTTTTGTCCGAGGTTTTAAGAAACTGGTTGTAGAGCACTATTCCCGTGACCCCGCCCCTCTCCGCGATAGCCTGTAGCTGCTCGTCCTTCAGGTTCCTCGGATGGTCCGTGAGCGCTCTCGAGTTCGAATGTGTAGCAACCGGTATCAGCTCCGTAAGCTCTATCGCCTCCCGGAAGCACTTTTCATTCAGATGCGACAGATCAAGAGTGATTCCGAGGGCGTTCATTCTCCTTATTAGCTCGATCCCTTTGTCCGAAAGCCCGTCCTCCGTGTCGTTGCCCGACGCGTACTGGTTCCTGTCGTTCCAGGCAAGCCCTATTATGCGCACTCCCATCCCGTAAAACTCGTCCAGCTTTTCGGGCGTCTCTACCGGGTCCGCTCCCTCCATCAGGGTAAGAAAGCCGATTCTGGAGCCGGCGCTTATTTCCGCAAGGTCGTCGCTCGTTCTGATCTGGAAAATCTTGTCCCCGTGCTCCTCGTATATCTTTTCGTACGTGGAGAACTGCTCCATTGCCGATACGACCGTTTTTTCGGGTTTGAGCTTCGGGTGTACGAAAATCGTATTGAACACGAGCTTGACGTTCCCCTCAACCAGCCACGGAAGGGTAATCATGCAGGGCTTCTCGGGGGCTACAAAATCCCTCTTGAAGTAATTGAGATGAAACGCTATGTCCTCATGCGCGTCGACGATAAAGAAATTCTCAGTCATTATTGTTTCGCTGTGAAGAAGCTAAGTCCTCGAATACAGGTTCTGCCAACTTTAGAGTGTTAGAATACATGCGGCGTTGCGGGAAATAAAGGGAGAAACAGGTACCCAAAAACGCCTCGTGATTAAGAGCTTAAAATTAGGTTCTACAACAGGAATTAAGTATCTGTAAGATTCTCTACGAATATACCGGCCTCCATCGCTTGACTCCGCAAGTGAAACGGTGGAAACTTGGGGTAAGAACTGCAACGAGTTCAGGCCCGGTTCGGCTTTGCATAACTCAGTGCCGGAAAGAGTACGCGGAAAACATTCCAGAGGGTCAGAAATCTCTAATTTTCGCGTTACAGATTTTTGGTGAGGGTTAAAAAAGCTGAATTTTGCTTCTTGAGTGTTTCCTGTATGTCGGAGGTAAGGTCGCAATTAAGGTTGAAAGAGAAAATTTTTCGGAAAAATCTCAAGATCAAATTCTTCAGAGGTCTGATTTCCGGTTTTTGCTGTCTAATCCCGACCCGGAAAAAAGTATCTGTTTAGCAGGTGGTTTGTTATCCGGTGCCGTTGAATTAATTTCTGGTTCGGTTGTTGAGCCTGCGTCTAATCGTGACGTAAATAGTTGCGACTTGTTTGTTGCAGTCAACCCCGACGATGCAACCCTTGAATCAGCTTTTTCCAGTCTAAAACCTGGCGGAGATTTCTATGCGGAATGGACTGTCAATCAATTTACCAAGCCTGCGGTTATAGAGGAAAGATTAAGCAAATTTGGATTCGAAAGTGTCTTTCTTTATCTGCCGAAACCCGACCCCTCAAAGTCTATACCTAAAGTCTGGATTCCTTTAGATGCCCCGGGAGCTATCGAGTTCCTGACGAAAGCTAATACTCAAATTTCTCGAAAGAGATTCCTCGAGTGGCTGGGTAAGTCCGTTCGCAGACTTTCTTGGAAATTATTTCCTCAGCCCTTTCTGTCATATCCATGGCTTTTAAGCTCAGGGTTGAAAAAATTCTCCATATGTTCAATCTGTTCTAAACCTGGAGAGAAATTAACTGCAAATAAACTTGCGGGGATTCCTGTTAAAGCGCTCAAAGATTGCTTAAGCGTTGAGAATGATCTTGTAAGTCCGCGCGTAAGAATCCGGAACAATCGGAATGAAGTCGGCTATAAAGAACGCGATAGGCTTTCGGTCCTTATGATTACCGGGGGCATAGATGAATTATATAAAATTCTTTTAATTGTTTTTTACGGGCTGAATTACGATCCCTCGTTAGTTGTTAAAATATCCAGAACCGAAGAATCCGCTTCTCAGCTTAATATGGAGAGCAATGTGCTTAAGACAATAAACGAAAAATACAAAAATATTGAAGGAATTCCGAGGATATTATTTTCAAACCACACCACGGACGCGCACGTGAATGTTCAGACAGTTATAAACGGAGCACTGCTTGCTTCCGTACTAAACAAAGACAGTTTTCCTGAGCTTGCTCGATTAACTACCCTCTGGCTCGTGGAATTGGCCAAAAGCACAAAAACCAGGCCTCCTGAGGATTGGCGGGAAAAAATGGTACATTCGGTTTTATCCGATATTAATTCATCGGCGGCCAAGATCATAGACTCTCATTTCATGGACCAAACTATTCATATTCTCGGCGATTTTAACATCCCCTGCCTTGTTTGTGAGCATAGAGATTTTGGACCACAAAATATTCTAGTGGATTCTGAAAGCAAACTCGGCGTAATCGATTGGGAGTTTTCCCGATTACACGGTATTCCGGCGCTGGATTTAATATTTTTTCTGACGCGCGCCGGTTTTATTCTTCGGGGCGCGCCGAAATCAATCACATACGGAGACTGTTATCGTGAAATGCTTGACCCCGACACCTTTACGGGAGGGGTATTCCGGGATTGTCTGGATTATTATACAAGCGCATTGGATATACCGGGGTCAGAAATCCCCAGCCTCCGTCTTATGACCTGGATAGTTCATTATTTCTGGAGAATGTTTGGTGATAAAAGATATACGCCCGAACCCGGACATCGTGAATCTTCTATAAACCATTGGACGCTTACGCTTTGGAAGGAAGAGCTGTCAATTTCGGGACTGTCCGAATAACTGGGTATTTATAAGAAACGGTAATTCACTCGATCTTCACCTGGTATGCAAACATGTGCATCTATGACAGAGCATTTCCCTTTGTCAGAAAACATGCTGGGTTATGTGAGATAAAGTGAAAGAGAGTTGTCTGGAAAAGATGCGTGTCTAGAGAGTAAGCATTTAAAAATCCTCGGTTGTTTCCCCTTAATGCAACGGCTAGAAAAAAATTTGAAATTAACCGGGGTATCGAGACTAACAATAAACAAAATCTAAAGATAAAATCCCATGCTCGCAAAGCTGACCACTGACCCCGTGTCGGGCTCAAGAGCCTGATCATAATCGAGGAGCCTGCCCTCTTGGGCCTGTATCGTTTTAAGGGTCGCGTAAATGGGGGACAGGCCGCATATCTTCCTCCAGTCCTTCTCCTCCTCCACCGACCTGTAAAACCCCTCGGCGTCGAGTTTTTCGCTGTAAGTGAGGCTCAGTATGTCCCTCTCTCTTATTCGTTCGAGAGTCCCGTTATTAACGGGTTCCCTGTCCCCGAATTTCGTGCCCACGTGTGCCATGTCAGCGGCAGCGATTATAAAAGCCCTCTCCCCCAGGCCGGATATTATTTCCGATATCGAATTCAGGAAACCCGATATCTTTTCATCCCCGCCCGGAGACCGTCCCTCGCTGATCAGCCGGTAAAAAGAGTTGCACAGTATCGGTACTATTTTAAAATCCCTCTTTCCGTTAAATAAGTATTGGAGAAAAGCGACCTGAAATTCAATCGAATGCTCGGTACGGTGGTGAATCTCCCCTTCGAAAAGGTCCCAGTCGCACGAGTTGACGAGTGACTCAACTACGTTTCTGTCCGTTACAGCTTCTCCGAGTGGCGTTATAAAATTTTTTCTTGTCAGGATGAACGGATTTTCCACGTCCGCATAGTGAGAGGTTCCGTAGATTATAAATGTATCGGCCTCTTCGCACCCCAGTAGCTCCCTGTAGGCCTTAGCGTAAGAAGTTCCGCCCCTTCTGTAATCTATGTGGGGGGAGATTATTCCCTTGGGTTTCCCCTGGGCTTTTTTATAGGGCTCCGTTTCCTCTGCTTTTCTAAAAAACGTTTCAAACCATCCTGCAAGCTCGGAAGAATCGGCAGGGTAGGAAAGCCCCGCGTGGCTCGATTCTCTTTTATCCGCCCCTCTGAATTCATGCTCGAGTTTATTTTTGTAATCCCTGTATTTATCGCTGTCCAGGAAAAGGGCTTCGTCCAGTTGTGTAATCAGGTTCTCTATATCCCCTTTATTGACGAGATCGCCGAATTTTCGTGTTAGCGCCGTCTGTATTTCTCCTACCGATCTGGTCCCGTCGAAGAGGCTCAGAACGATAAGCGTCTCGGGCGACACTGCCAGCACCCTGCCGCTTGGATTTTGATGGTCTCTCAGGTAAACGATCCTTTCGCCGTTCGACTCTGCCGGAATCGCTTCTATATATCTTAATTTCGGATATTCCATTTTCTTGCCGTCAGTCCCCGGATACGGGCTTACCCCAGCCGCCTCCGCCCGGTGTTTCTATTTCCAGTACGTCTCCTTTCTTTACTTCGAAGGTTTCCTTGGGCGCTATCTTTCCTTTAACGCCTCTTCTAACGAGTGTGTTCTTTCCCTTTTTCCCTTCTCCTCCGCCGTTTATACCGTAGGGGGCTGATTTTCTCCGCTCGGTGATGAGCGAAACAGTGGCGTCGGTAAGGAATTTGTATTTTCTTATGATGCCGTCGCCTCCTTTATACCTGCCTTTCCCGCCGCTCCTCTTTCGGACGCCGTATGAATCGATCATCACCGGGAGTTCTCTTTCAAGCGCCTCTATCGGTGTATTCAGCGTGTTCGTCATGTGCGTCTGAACCGCGTTTACGCCGTCCTTGCCGAATCTTCCTCCCATCCCCCCCGCGATTGTCTCGTAGTATGCGAATTTATTCCCGGTCCGGGGGTTCACGCCGCCGAACGTGGTATTGCTCATAGTGCCCGCGCTTGCGGCGGGCACCTTTTCGGGGACTGCGCGGGAAAGTGCGCCGAATACTACGTCCACGACCCGCTGAGAGGTTTCTACGTTCCCTCCCACGACGGCCGCCGGAAATTCGGCATTTAGAATGGACCCTTTTTCCGCCTTAATTCCGACTACTCTCAGGGGGCCCGAGTTCAAGGGCATTTCTTTTGGAGCCAGGCACTGAAATACGTATATCGCGGCGGCTGTGGTCACGCTTAACGGCGTATTAAGGCAACCCTTTACCATCTTTGACGATCCCTCGAAATTCACTTCTGCCGTCTCCCGTCTGACCTTGATCGAGACCCTGAGCGGTATATTTTTTGTCCCCGCCCCGTCATCGTCCAGACGGTCCTCGAATTCATAAGTCCCGGCGGGGATTTGTTTTACAACTTCCCTCATCATCTTCTCGCTGTAATTTAAAAGCTCGCTCCCGGAAGTCTTCACCTTTTTGAGAGAGTACTTGTCGATGACCTCGCGGAGCCTCCTTGCGCCTAGTTCGAGTGAGCCGACCTGGGCCCTGAAATCTCCTTCCCTTTCTTCGGGGTCGCGCGTCGATGAGAGTATCTTGTCGAAGAGGGGTTTGTTCAGTTTCCCTTTTCGGTAGAGCCTCGAAGGCGGGATTAATATCCCTTCCTCGTGAATAGAGGTCGAAAGGGGCATTGAGCCGGGCGTAAGCCCCCCCATATCGGCGTGGTGGGCGCGGGAGGCGACAAAGAATTCAAGCCTGTCTTTCACGAATACCGGGGCAATGCAGGTAACGTCCGGGAGATGCGTCCCCCCCCTGAACGGGTCGTTAAGTATGAAGACGTCTCCTTCGTTTATTTCGGGTTCGTCTATTACGGCCTTTACCGCAAAGCTCATCGAGCCCAGATGTACGGGAATGTGGGCCGCCTGTGCTATCATTTCGCCGTTAGCCATGAATATCGCGCAGGATAAGTCCCTTCTTTCCTTGATATTCGGCGAGAATCCGGCGCGGATGAGCACCACGCCCATTTCCTCGGCTATGGAGCTGAGTATGTTTTGAAAAATTTCGAGTTCAAACGGGCTGAGCGGCATAAAAGAAAATTGTGAGTCTTATTTGCGATATTTTATTCAGGTTTTTTGTCTGCCGATTCATCACTGTTCCCGGGTCCCGGCGTCTGCGGAGCAGGCTCCTTCAGGTTCCAGTATCTGCACAGCTCTGAGTTGTAGTACTCGATGTTGCTATTTACAGCCAGGTCTTTTGTCGGGCTCCCCGGAATTATGTGAGAGCCGTTCTCACAATCCTGAGCTATTTTGAGAAACGGCACCGGAGCCTCGCTTCCTGCCTCGTACCCGCCTTTTATATTCTTCGTGACCTTTACGGTAGCCATGCACTTGGCCACCAGTTCGGGAACGAAATTTCCTGAAGATTCGTCAAGCGGCTTGCATTCCTCTGAGTCGTACGGCTCCCCGCACTCGATTTTCATTACTGTCCCTTCGACCGCGTAATCGGAGCTCTTAAGAAGCTCCTCGGTCGTGCACGGAGGCGGAACCGCGTAAGCGTGATTCAGTGCGATGGAAAATGCGGTTAAAATAAGCGATAATGTTATCTTGTTTTTCATATTTTTCATACTAATGTATTGTGGTTTCATTCTTTGTCAAATTAGGCCGGACTGAACCGGTAAATCGAGTTAGAGAGGTCGGGATTTTATATGAAGGTTTTAGTAACGGGAGTTTCGGGTTTCATAGGCTCGCATCTGGCCGAAAGGCTTTTAGAAGAGGGGAACAGCGTCCTGGGAGTGGACTCATTTTTAGACTACTATCCCCGCCAAATCAAAGAGTACAATATCAGGAACTTGCTCGGGAAGCCGGGTTTCGAGTTCATCGAGGCCGATATTCTCGGCCTCGATCTCGGGAAGATCACGGAGGGGATTGAAGCCGTGTTCCATCAGGCCGCTATCGCGGGCGTGAGGTCCAGCTGGGGCGGCAGATTCGATGAATACGTAAAGAACAACATACTCGGAACACAGATGCTTTTAGAGGCCTGTAAAAACAGGGAGCTCAAAAAATTCATCTACGCCTCGTCGTCCTCGGTTTACGGGGATGCGGAAGAGCTGCCCGTCTCCGAGACCTCTCCGACGAATCCGATATCCCCCTACGGGGTATCCAAGCTTGGGGGCGAGCATCTCGTATCCCTTTATCACAAAGCGTACGGCATTCCCGCTGTCTCTCTCAGATACTTCACTGTTTACGGCCCGAGACAGCGTCCCGACATGGCTTTTCATAAATTCATCAGGGCTGTAATTCTCGGAGAAGAAATAGAGATTTACGGGACAGGGGAGCAGACAAGGGATTTTACCTACATAGACGACGCGGTTCAGGCGAATCTGCGCGCGTTTGAAAATGGTATCGACGGAGAAATCTACAACATAGGCGGCGGGAGCAGGATCAAGCTGATCGAATGCGTCAGGATTATAGAGGAACTTTCCGGTAAAAAGGCCCGGCTGAAATTTACCGAATCACAGAGGGGAGACGCCAAACATACCTACGCCGACGTATCGAAAGCTGAAACGGATTTCCGGTTTTCCCCCGCCGTTCCAATCCGGGAGGGACTGAGAAAACATTATGAATGGCTATTGAATAATTTGGAGCTTTACCTGACGGCTAGCTGATGGCTTCCTTGAGCGTCTCGCCCATCTCAGCAGGGCTCGGCGATACCCTGACCCCTGCTCTTTCGAGCGCGGCTACTTTGTCCTCTGCGCTTCCGGAGCTCCCTGAAATGATTGCCCCCGCGTGGCCCATCCTCTTTCCCTTGGGGGCTGTCGCTCCTGCGATGAATGCGACTACGGGCTTGCTCAGCTTTTCTTTTATAAATTCTGCGGCCTCTTCCTCGGCGCTTCCCCCGATTTCCCCTATCATTACTACGGCGTCCGTATCCTCGTCTTCTTCGAACATGCTCAGGGCGTCTATGAATGTAGTGCCGATTATCGGGTCCCCGCCTATACCGACGCACGTTGACTGTCCGATCCCCAGGTTCGAGAGCTGCCAGACCGCTTCATATGTAAGGGTTCCGCTCCGCGAGATAATTCCGATTCTTCCCGGAGTGTGAATATATCCCGGCATGATCCCTACCTTCGCCTCTCCGGGGGTGATTACACCGGGGCAGTTCGGGCCTATAAGCCTGGAGTTCCTGCCTTCCGTAAATTTTTTGACCTTAATCATATCCTGGGTGGGAATTCCCTCGGTTATGCAGATAACGAGCTCAATCCCCGCATCCACGGCTTCAATCATCGAATCCATGGCAAAAGGAGCGGGAACGAAAATCAGGGAGGTATCGGCGCCTGTCTTATCAACGGCATCGGTAACGGTATCGAAAACCGGAAATCCTTCCACCTCTGTTCCCCCTTTTCCCGGGGTTACTCCCCCTACAACATTCGTCCCGTATTCACGGCATTGAGTCGCGTGAAATAGGCCCGCGCTACCCGTAATACCCTGAACTACCACCTTGCTATCCTTGTTGACTAAAATACTCATAATGCCGTACTCCTTGTTTATCCGAGTTATGAATTCAAATGCCGGATTGCGGGGAGAAACATAACATAGTGTTTTAACTGTTTCAACCTGAAGCCGGCCTGCCTGTTTTACGCGGCGAAATTATCTCCATCCCGCCGACTTTTTGCGTTAAGCAGCCTCTCTCCCGCTTCTGTTTATTATCCGCTGCTTGCGAGAATCGGTTTATTCGATGTTCTGTATCTGTTCCCTCATTTTTTCCAGCTCCGAGCGCAGGTCTATCGTAAGGTGGGAAATTTCCGCGTCCTTGGCTTTCGCCGATATGGTTCCCGCTTCACGGTTCATTTCCTGAATGAGGAAGTCGAGCTCTTTCCCTATCGACCCTTGCTTTCGGGTAGTTTCCCTGAATTTCCCTATATGGGCCTTGAGCCTTACAAGCTCCTCCGTTATATCGCTTCTCTCGGCGAGGAAAGCCGTTTCCTGATAAAGCCTAGCCTCATCAATCTGATTCTCATCGAGCACTTTTGATATTCTGTCCTTAATCTTTGCAGAGGCGGTTTTCATGAAATCTTTTCTTTTAGTAGCTATCGTGCGGGTAAGGCTCTGGAGATTCCTCAGTCTCTCCTTTAAGTCCTTTTCAAGCTTTTTGCCCTCTATTTTCCTCGTCTCGTCGAGTTTCCGAATGGCATCGTTCAGGATCTTATCGATATCGAGTATATCTTTTTTGCTCAGGGATTCGCGGTTTTCGGGCGCGAATATATCCTTAATCATCAGGAAGTGCTCTATGCGTATTTCTTCGTCGATGCCGGTTTCCCTCTTCAGCCTCTCCAGGTTCTTTTTGGACTCTCTGACGAGCTCCACGTTGAGCGCAGGGGAATTGTTTTTCGTTCCTTCGAGCGACACTGTTAACCTCAACTTGCCCCTGAGAACGGTTTTTTTTACTGACTCCGCAAGCTCGGGCTCTATTGACGAAATCGACTCCGGAGTCTGTATCTTGATATCGAGGAACCTGTGGTTCTCCGATCTCGCCTCGATAACCGCCTTTCCGAATTTCGTTTCCGCTTCGCTTTTTCCGTATCCTGTCATACTTTTCATAAATCGGGTTCCTCTTTCAGTTGGTTTGCGTACTCTTGTCTGAGCCTTTTGAATAATCCTCTCACTTCCGGTGTTTTATAATCCGGATATGTCCACTCAAGCGGTCTGAATTCATCGTTTACATAGAGGAGCGTAAGATCGGCGTACACCCCTTTGCCGATGTACGGGCGGTGAGAGTATCCTTTTCCTGTGGCCAATATCAAATGTTCCTGGGCAATGTATCCGGGATCTATGTTTATAGTCCTTTTATTACCATATGAATATACTTTTTCCAGTTTATTTGTAAATATTTTTGCATCCGCTATATCCTGCCGTCTTATGAGCTTTTCGAATGCGATAATTTTCCTCTCAAGGTCAAGACCCATCTCGTCTTCGTAATATTTTGTATTTTTGAAGGGCAGCGCGTCGCTTATAAAATTTATTTCCCCGAATCTCGCTCCGAGGCTCTCGATACAGTCGTCCAGTCTGGAATCGGGTTTATATATGATTCCGGCAATAAGCCTTACCGGTTTAGGCTCTCTGAGTTCGCTCATGTTTGCATAAGCTGACTTAGCAAATTATTCGTGGCTGTCATCCGTTTTATATAAGGCCCTTTCGATCGCAATAAGAACGCGTCGTCAGCATGTTAATTCCTTTTTGTTCCTGCGGATTCATATTTCTATACTGTTGCTGCCGGGATTGTATTCAATAATACAATATTGCCTCAGGTTTATTAACACCGGAATTTCAATTATTTATCTATTGCCGGCCAGCCGCACCGGTGCTGTACATGTCCACATTGGGAAAGTTAGGGTTAAGGTAGAAATTATCGGCAGTATAAAATACCTTCCTCCGTTCGGGGAGCTGGGCGAAAAAGAGAGCCGAAGCGAACCTGTGATTTATATTTGATTTCCCGCTTGGAAAAAGGGGAACGATTCTGAGCGCGCGCTAGAATCGGACGCCGTTGGCTAAATTTATAGAAGTCTGTCGAAATCCGGCACTGCATATTTGTAGCCAAATTAAGGGGGATTTCATCTTCGTTATGAGCGAAGCAATCTCTCTTTCATTGTCACCCTGGATCCGTGTCAGGTTCTATTCTTTCTGACCCCATGTCCTGAATTCATGCACGTCATTCTGAACTTGTTTCAGAATCTCTTTTTCCTTATATTGTTTCCATCAGAAATCTCCCCGCTGATATTTGCCCCATTCTTTATGGCGAGCGATGCACTTAATATACACATTCGCACATTCACGGGTATTATTTCGCCCTGAGATATTCCGTAGTGCCGTCTATAATAATACTTGGTCGATTTTAATTTGCCGTGCCTCGTGATTTCGGACAATATCTTATTCAGCCGATAAAGGAAAAATGAGTAGAGTGTCTCGTAACCGGACCCTGGCCGGTTGGGAATTGAAAAAATTCTTGATATATAGTCTCTAACAACTTATTCTAATTATCTGAAAACAGAGGAAATTTGAAAGCATTGATGGAAAATAGATATTATCCCGTAATAATTGGTTTTCTCCTTCTGGGGTTGCTCTCCTGCGGACCTAAAAATCCCGAGCCTGTAATTCCCGAGCGCAAGGAAATCGATCCCTCACCCACCGAGGTCGTTCAGGAATTTCTTAAAGCCCTTAAAGCCGAGAATTTTGATAAGGCTTACAAATACGTATACGTGCCCTATTCGGATAAATTAGGCTACGTGAATCAAATGAAAAACACGGTGTCTGCCAATCAGGTTTCCATCGTAAGCTACAAGATACTTGGAACGCAGATATATGACAGGACATCGATCGTTGTCGCCGAAATTACGATCAAGCGTAATTCTCCTAAGACGGGAAGCCTCGTGGAGAGAACCCAGAGAAGCCAGTACGATCTCGGTCTTTTTGAAGATGCGTGGAAGATTACGAATGATAAATGCATAAAGAACTGCGTGGAAAAGGAAGCCGAGGTCCAGATAACAGAATAGATTATGATTAGAGTATCCGTAATGGGGGCCGCGGGGAGGATGGGACAGAGGATTATTAATTTTCTGGACCGTGAGCGAGAAATTAAAATCATCGGGGCCGTGGAAGAGAGCGGACATCCCTCTCTGGGCAGCGATGCGGGGACTCTGGCCGGCATCGGGGATATAAACGTCCCCCTGACGAGTGAGTTAAGCGAATCCTCGTCCGAAGCCGACGTGATTGTGGATTTCACCTCTCCTGATTCTACTCTGGCGGCTGCGGAATACGCGAGCCGTGAGGGAAAGGCTATGGTCATCGGAACCACTGGTTTCACGCCTCAAGAGCGGAGTAAGCTTGAGGAGTTGTCGCAGACCTTCCCCTGCGTGATAGCCCCCAATATGAGCAT
The DNA here is from genome assembly GCA_040223695.1 of Deltaproteobacteria bacterium. Taxonomy (NCBI): domain Bacteria; kingdom Pseudomonadati; phylum Myxococcota; class Myxococcia; species Deltaproteobacteria bacterium. The sequence goes on along the minus strand of JAVKFU010000006.1, from coordinate 55,237 downwards.
TGGGGTAAACGTAATGTTTGAAATGACGGAAATTCTTGCCCGGACACTCGGGGATGAATACGACGTCGAGATAATTGAGGCGCATCACCGGCACAAGGTGGACTCTCCGAGCGGAACCGCGCTCAGGCTGGGCGAAGCCGCAGCCGAGGGTCTCGGCAGGGATTTTCAGGATGTTGCCACGTTCGAGAGACACGGGAGGATAGGGGAGCGGCAACAAAAAGAGATAGGCATGCAGACCATACGCGGAGGAGACATAGTCGGTGAGCACACCGTAATGTTTATAGGTGAGGGAGAGAGAATAGAGCTCACCCACAGGGCGCTTAACAGGGATAATTTCGCCAAAGGGGTCGTGAGAGCCGTAAAATGGATATACGGTAAGCCCCCTGGAATTTACACGATGAAAGACGTACTTGCGCTTTAGAAGGCAGCGCTCCCGGTTTATTCCTCTACCGGGCTCACCGGATTACCATTCCAAAATGTTCAATTTCGAAATCCTGAAGGGAGAAAGCGGAACCGGAGCAAGACTTGGCAGGCTTCATACCGCGCACGGCGCGGTCGACACGCCCGCCTTTATGCCTGTGGCCACGCAGGCTACGGTCAAGGCCCTTTGCCCCGAAGAGGTCGAGAACATGGGGTTTCAAATGATTATCGTAAACGCCTACCACATGTATATACGTCCCGGGCATGAAACTATCGAAAAACTGGGCGGGCTTCACGAATTCATGTCCTGGAAGAATCCCGTCACGACGGACAGCGGTGGGTTTCAGGTTCTCAGCCTCGCGAAGTCGAGGAAAATAACGGAGGAAGGGGTTATTTTTCAGTCCCATCTCGACGGGAGCAGGCATCTGCTCACCCCCGAGAAGTGCGTTCGGATACAGGAAGCCCTCGGCGTTGATATTATGATGTGTCTCGACGAGTGCCCCCCTTATCCCTCGGAGAAAAAATATATGAGGGAATCCGTGGATTTGACTACGCGCTGGGCAAGCTTGTGCATGCAGTCGCGGAATAAAGATGAAAGCGCGCTTTTCGGAATTGTTCAGGGAGGCGTTTATCCCGATCTGAGGCAAAGGTCCGCCTCCGGCCTCCTTGAAATAGGGTTCGACGGATACGCTCTCGGAGGGCTCGGCATCGGAGAGGACCCTGAAAGGACCTACGAGATAACCGATTCCACACTGGCTTTTATCCCCAAAGACAAACCGAGATATCTTATGGGCCTCGGCAGGCCCGAGGATATCGTAATCGCCGTATCTATGGGCGTGGACCTCTTTGACTGTGTTATTCCCACGAGAAATGCGAGAAACGGCACTCTCTTTACAAGCGGCGGAAAACTGGTTATAAAAAATGCCCGGTATGCTGAGGATGAGAGGCCCATTGACGAGAATTGCGATTGCTATACGTGCAGGAAATTTTCAAGAGCATATCTGAGACATCTCTACATGGCGAAAGAAGTTCTGGTTTTACGCCTTCTCACGCTTCATAATCTCGGTTACTACGGGAAATTAATGAGAGACATAAGAGAGAGTATAAATAACGATAATTTTCCGAATCTTTTAAGTCGGGTAAAATCCCTCGGAGGTAAAGAGCAGTGTTGAAGAACTTGGTTATTATAATAGCGATAGCCTTAATTACGATCGGAGGCTGCGCCCCCGGCGGTGAGGGCGGGGCGGGAAGCGGCCCTCTGGCGTTTCTTCCGTTTATCCTGATATTTGTCCTTTTCTATTTCCTCATACTCAGGCCTCAGCAAAAGCAGGGCAAGAAAAGGGATGAAATGATCAGGAATCTTAAGCGCGGGGACAGCGTTATTACCTCGGGCGGGATCTACGGTAAAATTCTGAACATTTCAGATGACGACGTCGTCACGCTTGAAATAGCTAAAGGCGTCAGCATACGCATAAGCCGTTCAGGCATAGCGGGTTTACAGCCTTCCGAAAAACAAGAGTTGAAGGAAAAGGAGGATAAATCCAGGAAATGAGAGCTTCTAAAGGCTGGCTTATAACCATATTTACCGTAGCGGTTTTATCCGTAATTCTTCTGGCCCCTACTTTTTTGGGTGACGCGCTTCCCGGCTGGTGGGGCAAAGTGTTCCCCGACAGGGGAATAAGACTGGGCCTCGACCTGAGGGGGGGTATTTTTCTCCTCATAGGTGTGGACTCGGAGGCCGCTGTGGAGCATGAGCTCACCGGTATCAAGGATTTTACGGCGAGTGAGTTAAAAAATGAAAAGGTGCTCGTTAAGGGGACACAGATAGAGGGAAAGGATCTAACGCTCAGCTTTTTCTCTGAGGGGGATCTGGAGAAAGCCAAAAAAATCGCCGATGACAACTACAGTGACAGAGCGGACATAGACGGGGACGGCCTGTCGCTGAGATTCGCGCTCAAGGATGGCTATCTGGATGATATAAAGATAAGGGCCATCGACCAGGTAAAACAGGTCATTGAAAATCGAGTTCAGGAGCTGGGTCTGGTCGAGCCGTCCATTCAGAAGGCGGGCTCCGACAGGATATTGATTCAGGTTCCCGGAGCCTCGGAAAAGGACAGACAGAGAATAATAGATATTATAAAAAAATCGGCGGTACTCGAATTTAAAATCGTCAGGGACACAGGGGCAGCCGAGGAAACAGTTCTCGCGAAGTACGGCGTAAGCAATCCTGACGAATTGTCCGGCCAGGATTTAATGCTCCATCCCGGCGCTACGGGTTCGGAAAACGAGAAGTTTTTTGTGACCACTTCAGAGGCGCAGGTAACGGGCGAGTCCCTCTCGGACGCGAGGCTTATTTTCGATGAATTCGGCAGGCCGGCGGTGGGCTTTAATTTCAAGGGAGAGGGGGCCAGTAAGTTCGGCGAGTTGACGGAGACGAACATCGGCAACAGGCTTGCCATCGTTCTGGACGGCACTATTAAATCCGCGCCCACTATACAGGAGAGGATTACTTCTCAGGGAAGGATTACGGGGGATTTCACGGCGGAGGAGGCAAAGGACCTCGCCCTCGTTCTCCGGTCGGGAGCCCTTCCGGTCCCGGTAAATATAGAGCAGGAGCGCACAGTCGGCCCTTCGCTCGGAAAGGACTCCATAGAAAAAGGGAAGCTTTCCATGATGGTCGGAGGCGTGCTGGTCATAATATTTATGATATTTTTCTACAAGCTGCAGGGAGTTGTGTCCGACATTGCGCTTGCGCTTAATATGCTTTTCATTATGGGCTTTCTTTCCGCCTTCGGGGTTACCCTCACACTCCCCGGCATAGCGGGGCTCGTGCTCACGCTGGGTATGGCGGTTGACGGAAATATAATCATTCTGGAGAGAATAAAAGAGGAGCTCAGAGTCGGGAAGTCCCCTATCGCCGCCATTGACGCCGGTTACTCGAGGTCGCTCTGGACGGTGCTTGACGCGAACATAACCACTCTGATAACGGCTCTTATCCTTTTCTGGTTCGGCACGGGTCCGATCAAGGGTTTCGCCGCAACCCTTTCCATAGGTATTATTTCAACCGTTTTCAGCAACGTGGTGGTTGCCCGAGTCATTACAAATCTCATTTACCAGGATAAAAAGGTTCCGGCCCTAAGCATCTGACGGAAAACCCAGGAGGATCACGAACTTTGGATTTAATAAAACCTAACACTCGTATAAATTTTGTGGGGAAAATGGGGAAGGCCGTTATTTTGTCTCTGGTTCTGATTATTATATCTATCGGTTCGCTTATTTATCATAAAGGGCCTAACTGGGGCGTTGAGTTTACGGGCGGCACGGAGATACACATAAAACTGGCAAAAGACGTGAGCATTGAAGATATAAAAAATACCCTGGGCGAGGTCGGTTATCCGCCCGAAGAAGTTCAGAGGCTGGGCCTTCAGAGCGATAACGAGTATTTGATAAGGTTTTCCTCCGAGCTTGTGAAGTTCGAGGAGATACAGGTTTTTCAGACCGAGCTCGAGAGCTTGATTGAGAAAAATCCCCAGTTCCAGGGGGGCTCAATTCTCAGAGTGGATTATATAGGTCCGAAGGTAGGCGGTGAGCTCATAAGAAAGGCAGTTATATCAATACTTCTCGGCTGTGTGGGAATTCTTATCTACGTAATGATGAGATTCGAGTTCGCGTTCGCCATGGGCGCGGTCATAGCGCTCGTTCATGATACCGTAATCACTCTCGGCGCAATTTCTATAACGGATAAGGAATTTAACCTCGCCCTCGTTGCCGCGCTTCTGACCGTTATCGGTTATTCAGTAAACGATACTATAATAATATTCGACAGAATCAGGGAGAATATGAAGAAAAGCTCGAAATCGGGCTTTAAAGATGTAGTCAACGAGGGGATTAACCAGACTCTGTCGAGGACAATACTTACGGGCATCACCGTGTTCCTCGTACTGATACCCCTTTTCGTGCTTGGCGGCTCCGTGATACATGATTTTGCTTTTACGTTGATAGTCGGAGTCCTTGTCGGTACTTATTCTTCGATATTCGTCGCGAGCGCGGCCGTAATATACTGGAGGAAAAGAAAGGGCACGCTCACCTGAGAACGTCCCTGACGTTATGACGTCCGAGTCCCGAGCCTATGGATTATGTTATATTTGCCCTTTTTATTCTGATAGCCGCAGCAGGTTTAATATCCCACGTGTTCGGACTGCCGGGTAACTTTATAATTCTCGGGGCCTCTATTCTTTACGGCTGGTACGGCGGTTTCGGGGAAATTACCGTTAAGATTATAATTATCCTCGTCGCTCTCGCAGTGCTTGCGGAGGTTATAGAATTTATTTTGGGAATACTGGGAGCCAAGAAATATAAATCGAGCAACAAGGCGGTAGTGGGTTCGATTATTTTTGGAATCATCGGCGGAGTTCTCGGGATTCCCTTTTTCTTCGGAATAGGGGCGGTTATCGGCGCATTCATAGGGGCCTTTGTCGGCGCTTTTATAATTGAGCTTTTGCTTGAGAAGAATTTTGACAGGGCAGTGAAATCGGGTCAGGGCGCTCTTCTCGGAAGAGTGGGCGGCGCGATTTCAAAAGGCGCGATCGGTTTGACGATGATTGCAATTACGATAGTCTCCGTGGTGAGGAATTAGGTTATGGAAGAAAAGCTCGAACAATTCAGGCTCGAGGCGCGGGACGAATTGGAGAAAATACGGGACGAGGTGTCACTTCAGAACCTCAAAGCGCGATTCGTGGGTAAGAAGGGCGTAATCACGGAAATTCTGAAGGGTATGAAGGACGTCCCCCCGGACGAGCGCCCCGAAATGGGGAAGCTCATTAACGAGACCAAGACATTCGTCGAGGAGATGTTTGAGAAAAGGCATCAGGAGCTGAGAGAGGAAAAGAAGAACCGTGCCCTTCTGGAGGAAGAAATAGATGTGACCCTTCCGGGAAGAGGAATGCCCGGGGGGGGAAAGCATCCGGTAAGCCTGGTGATGGAAGAGATTGTCTCGATTTTCGAGAGGATGGGGTTTCAGGTCGCGGAAGGGCCCGAGATTGAGACTGACTACTACAATTTCGAGGCTCTCAATATACCCAAAAACCACCCCGCGAGGGACATGCAGGACACCTTTTACATCTCGGAAGAAATAGTTTTGAGAACCCACACTTCACCGGTTCAGATAAGGGTTATGGAGAAACAGGAGCCGCCCGTAAAGATTATCGCGCCGGGTAAGGTTTACAGGTGTGACAGCGACGTATCGCACACCCCGATGTTTCACCAGATCGAGGGGCTGCTCGTGGATGAGCAAGTCACCTTCGGGGATCTGAAAGGGGTTCTCACGGAGTTTGTGAGGCTCTTTTTCGGAGAGGGCATAGGGGTGAGGTTCAGGCCGAGCTTCTTCCCCTTCACGGAGCCCAGCGCCGAGGTGGATATGAGCTGTGTAATATGCGGCGCAAAGGGTTGCAGGGTGTGCAAGAATACCGGATGGCTCGAGATTCTGGGCTGCGGCATGGTTGATCCCGAAGTATTCAGGAGCGTGGGTTACGACCCTGATAAGTACAGCGGATTTGCCTTCGGCATGGGGATCGAGCGGATCGCTATGCTTAAATTCGGCATAAATGATATAAGACTCTTTTTCGAGAACGATGTCCGTTTCTTAAAGCAGTTCGTGTAGGGATTATGCGCGTACTGCGATTAATCCCGCAGGAGGCCCGTAAATTGAGTAAGGCCCGCGTCTATGGTACTATGCTTTTCCTCTTCGGTTGAAATATTACATCTAAGGAGCATTTGTAATGGGAGTAAAACCTGACCACTGGATTAGAAAGATGGCCCTTGAGCAAAATATGATAGAACCGTTTATAGACGGGCAGATAAGGGAAGGCTCGATTTCATACGGTCTGTCGGCTTACGGATACGATATCAGGGTCAGCGATGAATTTAAGGTCTTCACGAACATATATAATTCCGTAGTGGACCCCAAGAAATTCGACGACAAGTCATTTGTCGAAATCAAGTCGGATGTGTGTATGATCCCCCCCAATTCTTTTGCTCTGGCCAGGACCGTCGAGTATTTCAGGGTTCCCAGAAGCACTATTACCCTCTGTGTGGGAAAATCCACGTACGCGCGATGCGGCATAATAGTTAACGTTACTCCCTTCGAGCCCGAGTGGGAGGGTTATGTGACGCTCGAGATATCGAACACGACCCCGCTTCCCGCAAAGATTTACGCGAATGAAGGGATAGCGCAGGTCCTTTTTTTCGAGGCGGACGAGATGTGCGAGGTATCCTACGCCGACAAAAAGGGCAAGTATCAGAAGCAGGTTGGAATCACCCCGCCCAAGGTTTAGAGGCCGCTCGGGATTTTCCCCTGTCCGGGTCCTCCGAGACCGCTATGCTCCGGGCTTTTCATGCCCTCGTGGTCCCCGCGCGTTCATGCGATTAAACCCCCTGATTTTATTTCCCTTTTTCCCCTGTCATGGTATAATTATTGTCTAATTATTCCCCCCTATATGCGTATGCGGAGGTAGTGTATATTGGAAGTAAAAACAGACCTGGAAAAGAAGTCTATGCTAAAGGAAGATAGTTCTTATACGGCGGAAAAAATCAAGGTTCTTCCCGGGCTCGAAGCCGTAAGAAAGCGTCCCGATATGTACATCGGCGACACGAGCACGAGGGGATTTCACCACCTTGTTTTCGAGGTTCTTGATAACAGCGTCGACGAGGCGCTCGCGGGATACTGTGACAGGATAAATGTAACCATACACGTCGATGAAAGCGTTACGATTGAGGACAACGGCCGCGGTATTCCGGTCGATAAACATAAAGAGACCGGCAAATCAGCCGCCGAAGTCGTTATGACAATGCTGCATGCGGGCGGAAAGTTCGAAGGCAAGGTCTACCAGGTCTCGGGCGGGCTGCACGGGGTCGGTGTCACCGTTGTCAATGCTCTTTCCGAATACCTGATTCTGGAGATAAGGAGGGACGGCAAGGTATGGTATCAGAAATACGAGCGCGGCCAGGCGGTTACCGAGCTTAAGGAAACGGGAAAAACGGAGCGCTCCGGGACCAAGATAAGCTTTAAACCCGACTCCACTATTTTCGAGGTCGGCGAATTCAGCTACGATACGCTGGCACATAGAATAAGGGAGCTTGCGTTTCTCAACAAAGGCCTCGTTATAAGCCTCACCGACGAGCGGAGCGGGAAGAGTCAGGAGTTTTACTACAAGGGAGGAATTGTGGCTTTTGTCGAGGAGCTCAACAGGAACAAAAAGGCGCTTCACCCGAGCCCGATATACGTGACCGGGGAGAAAGACGACATTATCGTCGAGGTGGCTCTCCAGTATAACGACAGCTACACGGAGACCATATTCGCTTACGCCAATAATATTAACAATATCGAGGGCGGCACACACCTCACCGGATTCAGGGGAGCCCTCACCAGAACAGTAAACAAGTACGCCGAAGACAAGGGTCTGCTGAAAAACGCCAAGGTATCCCTGAGCGGCGATGACGCCAGGGAAGGCCTTACAGCCATAATAAGCGTTAAGCTCCCCGATCCGAAGTTCGAGGGTCAGACCAAGACCAAACTGGGCAATACGGACGTGAAGGGAATAGTGGAAGTGCTTTTGAACGAGAAACTGGGGGCCTTTTTCGAGGAGAACCCCTCGGTTTCCAAAAAAATCATCGAGAAGGCCGTTGACGCGGCGAGAGCGAGGGAAGCGGCCAGGAAGGCCCGTGAGCTGACCAGGAGAAAAAGCGCCCTTGAGTCGGGCTCCCTCCCCGGGAAGCTCGCCGACTGCCAGGAGCGCGACCCCGAGCTGTGCGAGCTTTTCATAGTAGAGGGTGAGTCGGCGGGAGGCTCGGCTAAACAGGCGAGAGCTAGGTACAATCAGGCGGTTCTGCCGTTGCGCGGTAAGATATTGAACGTCGAGAAAGCCAGATTCGACAAGATGCTCAGCAACGAGGAAATAAGAACGCTGATTACGGTCCTGGGCACCGGTATCGGCAGCGATGACTTCGATATATCCAAGCTTCGTTATCACAAAATAATACTGATGACGGACGCGGACGTCGACGGCTCGCACATAAGAACCCTTCTCCTGACGTTCTTCTACAGGCAGTTCCCTGAAATACTCGATAGAGGACATCTTTACGTTGCCCAGCCCCCGCTCTACAGGGTAAAACGCGGCAAGGAAGAGCGTTATCTCAAAGACGACCTCATGTATGAGGACTATTTTCTCGAACGGGGCACGGACGGCGTTACCATGAGCGTATCCGAGAACGGAAACGGTTCCAGGGAAATTAAAGGGACGAGGCTGTTGGATGTAATTAAAAAGTCCATTTCCTACGGCAAGGCGCTTGACAGAATAGCCAGGTGGGGGAGGGACAGAAGAATCGTGGATGCGTTCGCGAGCCGGGAGGGCTTTAGAAAAAGCAATCTGCAAATCGGAAATGAGGCCGAGCTCGATACGCACCTTCAGGCTATCAAGGAAAGAATCGAGAGCAGACATCCCGAAGTCACGGGTCTTGACTGGGAGCTTCAGGATGACCCTGAGCACGGGTCATCGAAAATATTTTACACCTTTAAGGAAAGCGGAAGGAACAGGACGACGTTAATAGACTTTGATTTCCTGAATTCTCCCGAATTCGCGGACCTGAAGAATCTCAGGGACTCGATAAAAGTCGTTGGAGACCCTCCCTACGGGGTAGTTGATGAAGAGACTACCGTTGAGCTTCAGACGCTTGCCGAGGTTGCCGAGCACATACTCTCTCGCGGTAAAAAAGGTATGTCGATTCAGAGGTACAAGGGGCTTGGCGAGATGAACCCGGAGCAGCTCTGGGAGACTACGATGAACCCGGAGACCCGGGTCCTCAAAAAGGTCGTGATAGAGGACGCTTTTGAGTCGGACGAGATTTTCACGATCCTCATGGGCGATCAGGTCGAGCCCAGAAAGGAATTCATCGAAACCAACGCCCTTAACGTAAGCAACCTCGACGTATAGTCCGGGAGTATGAAATTCTTTAATATTAGGAAGCCATGTCCGCGTCCGTAAAAAATTTAAGTGAAATCCCCGTTGAAAAGCTCGGAGCCGGTAAATCCACCTACAGACAGGTTCTGATAGGCCCCGCAGAGGGTCCCAACTTCGCGATGAGGCGGTTCATCATGGAGCCCGGAGGAGGTATTCCCTCTCACACCAACACGGTCGAGCACGAGCAGTTTGTGCTCCGCGGCAGGGCGAGGATAGGCATAGGCGACGCCGTTTACGAGGTTAAGCCCGACGACGTGCTATTCATTCCGGCGGGCGTTCCCCACTGGTACGAGGTGCTGGGGGATGAAAACTTCGAGTTCCTCTGCATGGTGCCCAATCAGGACGATAAAATATCGCTCATAGAAAAAAAGAAATGAGGGCCTTTCCCGGTCGGCTCTGCGGCTTTAATATTCTACTATACGGCGTTTATAGATTCCGGCAGCTTGCCTAAATCTTTGAATTAGTAATCAGGCTTGCAGATATCCGTAATTCTGAAGCACCAGTATGGCGATGCTGATGATGATTATATTCGCTATGGCTACCGGAAGGAGCACCTTCCATCCCAGGTTCATAACCTGGTCGTACCTGAACCTCGGCAGCGTAAACCTCACCCAGATGAAGAAGAACAGAAACGCGAGCACCTTTCCAATAAATACGAGAGGCGGCAGGTACCAGTATGTATCTATATCTATTCCGAACCAGCCTCCGAAGGGCAGCGGATACCAGCCTCCGAAAAAGAGCGCCACAACAAGGCATGATACCACGATCATGTGCGTGTATTCCGCCATGAAAAACATCGCGAATTTCATGCTGCTGTACTCCGTGTGGTACCCCGCGACTATCTCGGTTTCGGCCTCCGGCATGTCGAAGGGGAGCCTGTTGGTTTCCGCAAACGCAGCTATGATAAACACCAGACAGCCCAGTATCTGGGGAAAGGCGAACCAGTATTGAGACTGCGCTTCGATGATATCATCGAGCCTGAGAGAGCCCGTCCACGCGACAACGCCGAGGATGGATATTCCCATGGCAAGCTCGTAGCTTATCATCTGCGCGGCGCCCCTGAGTCCCCCCAGAAAAGAATATTTGCTGTTTGAGGCCCAGCCGCCCAGCACCACGCCGTAAACGCTGAGCGAGCCTATGGCGAGCACGTAGAGCACGCCCACGTTCAGGTCGGCTATCTGCAGCTTTACATATACCGGGTCCTGCAGAAGCCCGAAAATGGTCGTGTAGAACCCCTTGCCTATCGGGATCACGGCAAGAGCGATTAAAGCTGTGATGAGCGCGAATGCGGGGGCGACGACGAAGAAAGTCCTGTCGGCCTTTGTTGGGATTATATCTTCTTTGAATATGAATTTTACGCCGTCGGCCAGGGGCTGGAGAAATCCGAAGGGGCCGACCCTATTGGGTCCCAGTCTGTCCTGTATGAAAGCGCTCACCCTGCGCTCGGCCAGCGTGAGGTAGGCCACGAGCGTAAGCACGACAAAGAACAGAAGCGCTATTTTTACGAGTGAGATTCCTAGTTCGACCCAAATCATAATTTTGACCTGTTATGAGAAATCAGTCAGCCGTGTCTGCTCCGAGCATGCCGATGTTGCTGTAGTTCATTCCCCTGTAGGCCGGGAATGCGCCCGCGATCTCCGCCATTATTTCAGAAGGATTCTCATAGCTGAACGTCTCCGCCTCAAATGTAGTTCCGAGAAGCGCCAGTATTTCCCAGTCGGGTTTTGCCGTGCCCGGAGGGGCTATCGCCTGTCTTACTCTCTGAACCCTCCCCCTGTCGTTCGTAAATGTGCCTTCCTTTTCGTAAGGGCTTGCGCCCGGAAGGATGACGTGGGCCAGTTTTGCGGTTTCCGTAATCCTGTAATCCTGAACCGCCAGGAGCGTAAGCCCCGTAAGGGCCTCTATCAGTTTCGGTCGCTCCTCCACCGAGACGAAATTAAATAAATCCTCTCCCGCGGCATAGAGGGCTTTTATACGCCCTCCCAGTATCTGCTCGATCAGCTCGTGAATCTTCTCCGCGCCGGAAGGGTACCCCATGTCCTTGACCCCCCTGCTGTTCGGATAGGGGTCGGAGCTGATAAGGCCGTACCGTTTTTCCTGATTCACGGTCCCGATATTTGAAGCGATTCTGCCCGTTTTAAGAGTCCCGGACAGTTTTTTAAGCAGATACAGCTCCTCATTTGTCAGAGTCGGCGACCCGATGACTGCTATCGATTCAGGGTCTGTACGGCTGATTTTTTTTAACTGGTTCGATGCGAGCTCAATGGCTTCAACCCAGCCTGAGATCTCAAACCCCTCCCCCTTTCTCACTATCGGGTCCTTGAGGCGCGTCTTCCCCTCCTGTACTTCCTTGAAGTCGTATCTTCCCCTGTCGCAGATCCAGTACTCGTTTACATCCATGTTGATTCTCGGCCTAACGCGCGCGACCCTGCCTTTTCTCGGGTCCACGCCCACCGTTATGTTGCAGCCGTTGCTGCATAGAGAGCACACGCTGTCCGTAAATTTCCAGTACCATACGCGCTCCTCGTGGAGATTTTCCTTATTTAGAAGCGCCCCCACAGGGCAGAGGTCCGTAACATTTCCGGCAAGCTCGTTATCGAGGTCTTTCTCCGGAAACACAACTATCTTTTTCCTGAACCCTCTTCCCTCGTATCCGAGCTCATGTGTTTTTGTGACTTCATCCGTAAATCTGACGCATCTCGTGCACATGATACAGCGGTTGGGGTCGTACAATATCCTGTCGCTCAGGTAATACTTTCTTCTCACCTTCTTTTCCTCGGGCCCTTCGAACCTGCTGTATCCCGGGCCGTGCTTTACAGTCGTAAGCTGAAGAGGACACTCCCCTCCCTTGTCGCATATCGGGCAGTCCAGCGGGTGATTAATCAGGGTGAACTCGACAGTCGCTTTTCTTGCCTTTATCGCCCTTTCCGAATTCGTTTTGACTATCAGGCCGTCCCTGACGTAGGTATTACAGGCGGGCATTACCTTTGGCACGCCCTCTACCTCCACCAGGCACTGTCTGCACTGCGCTACGACGCTCAGGGCCGGATGGTAGCAGAAATGAGGGACGTCTATTCCCGCACGGGAAGCGGCCTCGATAAGGTTAAGACCGTTTTCTACTTCAATCTCTATTCCGTCTATTGTGAGTTTAGGCATAGAAAAATCAATGTAGCGAGTATTCGGAAAAGATTATCTGAGCAATTTTACATTAGCAAGCCGCGTGGAAAATATGAAGTGATCGGAAAAGGTTATAATATCTATACGGTTAAAAATACGGATTCGCCGGTGAAGCCGGAGCTTTTTATCTTTCAGTGTTTTTAGCTTTCAGTTCGCGTCTGCTTAAATATGCGTTTTTCCCCGTATCTCCGGCTGCGGCTTATGTTATAATTCAAAATACAGGTTATGCGCTCCAAAGTCCTCAAACCGATAGCTATATTCCTTTTCATTCTGGCTTTGCTCGCAGCGGTTCTAGTGGTCGTTGTACAGACCCGTTATTTCAGAAATTTCGTTAAAATTACAACGAATTCTATAGTAACCGCGCTTACCAACCAGAATTTCAGTATAGGAAGCATCGAGGGCAACTTCCTGAAGGGAATTACACTCAAAAACGTTAGATTTGATATTGAGAACGAGCGGTTTCTCGATTTTGAGGAGATTTACATCGATTACTCGCTTCCGCTCATACTCGACGGCTCGATGCTTTTCAGCAAGGTGGTGCCGCTCGGCAGGGTATCCGTTAAAGGCCTCAAGATTTATCTTGTGCACTACCCGGATGATTCCTGGAATTTTGAAAAACTCAATGAGTTGATTGTTCAGGGGGAAAGGAGGGAGAATCCCGACTGGAATGTGCTTATGCAGAAAGGCGATATCCGGAACGCGAAAATGTGGATAGATGACCGGATGAACGGGGAAAAGTCCGAATTCGTGTTAAGGGATGCCGATTTATCTCTCAGCATGTTTAAAATGACTGACAGGGCGGTGCTGGAGCTGAACCACGCCGACCTTACCGCCGCTTTCGAGAGCAGCGATTACGAAAAGATGCACTTCAACGATATATCCGGGAGAGCCGTATATTCGAACAAGGAGATAATTGATAAACTCGACGTAGAGAAAGTGGTTTTTAAATTTAATGAAGCGGACTACTCGGCAAAGGGGATCATCAGAAATTTTATGAATCCCAGTTTTGAACTCGAGGGAGTAATAAGGGGGATAGATATCCCTGAAATGGGAAGTCTCAATGTAAAAATCGAGGCGGAAGGCAATTCAAATCTATGGAAGGACCTGCATGCCAGAGGCAGCTTGGTTTTCGTAGATTCCGTGTTTCTTGACAGGGAGATAAACGGCGGGGTAGAGACCGTAATAGTTACAAATACCGATGTTGAGCTCAAAAAGGGCACGCTCACAGCCGATTTCGGCAGCGCCGGGTTTGAAGGCGCCCTTTCTCTCAGAGAGATGGCCAGACCGCGCAGCGATAATGAATTCGATCTTCAGGTGCTGGTTAAGTCTCTCAGGTTGTCCGATACCCTAGAGATGCTGGAAGAAAAAAGCGAGATTAAGGAAAACGGGATCAATAATAATATAGCCGCCCTTATTAAGTCCGAATTAAATATTAAAGGCAAATGGAGGAAATCCTCTCTTGTAAATGCCGATATCGACATAAAGGAGATGATTATAGATGAAAGCGATATAGGCAGGATCAATTTAACGGGCCCTCTCCATATTACGGATTCCGGAGTGGAATATGAAATTGCCGCTTCATTTGCGAATACTAATTTCGGGAAGATTCTGAATGATGAAAGATACGCGAGCGATTTTAATTCGGATCTTCGCCTGAAAGGCTCTCTGGACACCAGCGGTGAAACTCCCGATGTCCTCCGGGTTTCTGTCGAGGGTCAGGTAAGGCCTTCTCAAATCATGGGCATCAATCTGAACCGGGCCGTCATCGACGCCTATTATGATAAGACGAGCTTGGGGATAAAATCTCTTTCAATCGATACGGAACCTCTAAAGATCGTGGCTTCCGGGGATATTGCCGATTCAGGGGGCGGGGGGATTAAATACGATATTAGTTTCAGCGATCTTGGCGTTCTTTCGCGGTTTTCGGACGGAATCGACCTGTCCGGCTCCCTTGATCTCAAAGGCGATATAAGGGGAAGTATCAAGAATCCCAGGCTTTTCGTCTCCGCCGCCGGGTCCGATTTTGTGCATGAAAAACAGGGAATCAAGATAAAAAAGATTCAACTCGAGGGAGAAAGCTACTTTAATCTGAATGACCTCGGGTTAAACGCCGGTGGAGAGCTCAAGGGTGTTGAGATTCAGGAGCGGGAGATTCAGCTTATTGATTTCAAAGCCCGCAGCCTGGGCAAAGAAATACACGGGGAGCTCGGTATCCGGGAAACTCCGAAAAGAAATTATTCAATGAATTTTAAGCTTATGGAATTCGGCCAGGATAAAACGAAGCTCGAGGTGAGCAAGGTTCTTATTAATTTCAAGGACGCCGTTCTGGAGAACCGCAGGCCTATTTATATAACCCTTCTCGGCGATAAGATAAATTTCAATTCCTTTAACCTCTATCACAAGGACAATTTCGTGATCGGAGACGTCAGTCTGGGTCTGGATCAAAGCATGGAAGGAACAATAAAGCTTGAGCGGTTAAGCCTGCTTGATCTCTCGCAGCTGCTGGACGTCGAGATTCCCGTTAAAGGAGAGGTCTCGGGGGAGATAAGCCTGGGAACATCATTGAAGAATCCCGATATCAAGGCCAATATCACGGCAAAAAAACTGGAATATATGAATTTTAAGAGCGATGAGCTTCAGATGTCGCTTCTTTTTTCAGCAAGCGCACTCCAATTAAATCTCGGAATTACCGATAACTCTGAAGAAATTCTGTCAGCTGTAGTTGAAGCGAGATTTAATCTGAATATGGAGGACATGGAAAGGAGCCTGAGGCAGGCGTCCTACAGGGCCGTGATAAAGTCAAATG
Source organism: Deltaproteobacteria bacterium (assembly GCA_040223695.1). Classification (NCBI taxonomy): domain Bacteria; kingdom Pseudomonadati; phylum Myxococcota; class Myxococcia; species Deltaproteobacteria bacterium. Next base: position 39,820 of record JAVKFU010000006.1, on the reverse strand, counting down.
GTGTCGATGTAAGTCCTATTACCGCTTTAAACGAAGAGATTCAGGAGCTGGACGGGAAATTACTGGTTGATGTGGTCGCAGAGGGGTCCGGGGGAAATCCGAACGTATCGGGAAGCCTCGAGCTTAAGGACATCTCGTTAAAAATCTTGGCAATGAGAAACAAGATAACGATAGACAGCGCCGTAATGGATATGCGCGGCAAGTCGGGTTACCTCCGTCCCGTGACTATCAGAACAGGGGAGGGGGAGGGGGTTTTTGAAGGCACTCTGGATTTCCGGGATCTTTCCTACACAGGAAAGGGCAAAATGTCCGGTATGCTTATGAAAACGTCTCTCGCCGATGTCACAGCCAACCTTGACGGAAATCTGGAGGTCGAGGGAAAGTTTCTGAACGCTTTCATAAAGGGTGATATTGATGTCAAAAATCTAAAAGCCGTGGTGCCTCAAAAACCCTTGAAGGAAATTGAAAATATCAAGTTCGTCGATGAAAACGATGACGAGCGGGAGGAATTCATTTTCAGGGGTGAAAAGAAGGACGATTACGTCGAGGAGTTTATCGCTCTTGATCTGAATGTGGATATTCCCAAAAACTCCTGGGTCAAGGGAAGCGGAGCAAATATTGAGGTAGAGGGGAAACTCGGTATTGACAAGAGATACGGGGATCCCTACCTCGTCTCGGGAAATATAGATGTCATCAGGGGCGATTATCAGTTCATGGGCAGGATTTTCAATATCGAAAGCGGCACGGTGAGTTTCAGGGGTAAGAAGATAATCAACCCTTTCCTGGACCTCCGTGCTCTCTACGAGGTCTCGAGTGTGCAGGTTTACATCAACATAACCGGGACGGCCGAGAAGCCCAGGATACACCTCTTAAGCGATCCTCCCCTTGACGAGAATGAAATAGTCTCCTATCTGGTTTTCGGCACCTCTTCCGACAAGCTCGGCACGGATGAAAGGATAGAGTTTCAGGAAAAGGCCGGTGAGGTTCTCGGAGCTATGGCTGTGGGCGAGCTCAGGCAGATGTTCGGAGACGACTTCGCGATCGACGTCATGACCATCAAGGGAGGGCAAACCGGTTTCAGGGACACTCACCTCGAGATAGGTAAATATCTCACGGAAGACCTCTATGTGGGTTACGAGCGCATGTCCTACGAGCGCTTTTTTTACGAAAGGTATTTTTTCAGTCCGGGACTTCCTTCCTCGACCGTTACAGCCAACAGGGCTGTTATCGAATACAGGGTTACCGATTTCATGACAGTTGAGAGTGAAATAGGGGAGGAGTCGGGCGCGGACTTGTTTTTTAACTTCGACTATTGATATTCATACGTCAGCTTTTATTGTGGTGCTTTCTGAAAATTTAGGAATTTATAATTAACTCTTCAAAAATCTCCTGATACCCCTTACGGCCTGCATTATTCTTTTTTCATTCTCTACAAGCGCGAACCTGACAAAGCCCTCCCCGTAATTCCCGAAGCCTATGCCGGGGGAAACGGCGACCTTGGCTTCATTGATCAGAAGCTTGGAAAACTCGAGCGATCCCATTTCCTTGTATTCTTCCGGCATTTCCCCCCAGACGAACATCGTCCCTTTCGGCTTGGGTATCTCCCAGCCCGCTCTTGATAGTCCCTCTACCAGCCTGTCCCTTCTGAGTTTATAGGACTGTCTGATTTCCTCCACGCAGTCCTGCGGGCCGTTGAGCGCCGTTATGGACGCGACCTGTATGGGGGTAAAGATTCCGTAGTCCAGATAGCTTTTAATCCGCGTCAGCGCGGATACTATTCTTGCGTTTCCGACCATAAATCCCACGCGCCATCCCGGCATGCTGTAGCTTTTGGAAAGCGAGTAGAACTCCACCCCTAATTCCTTGGCGCCGGGCACCTGCAGGAAGCTGGGTGCCTGGTAGCCGTCGAAGCAAAGCTCCGCGTAGGCGAAATCATGAACGACTATTAATCCGGCCTCCCTTGCGAGCTCATAGACGTCCTTGAAAAAATCCTGATCGACAACTTTCGTAGTAGGATTATTCGGAAAGGAAATCATGAGCACCTTGGGTTTCGGCCAGGTTTCCCTGACGGCTTTCTCGATTCCTTCAAGTAGGTTGGAGTCTCTCGTGTAAGGTATGCTGTGCACGTCCCCCCGCGCGATGATAACGGAGTATATATGAATCGGATAGGAGGGGTTCGGAACAATGACCGTATCCCCCGGAGAAAGGATCGAAAGCATGAGGTGGGATATCCCCTCTTTTGAGCCTATTGTAACCACCACTTCCGAATCCGGGTCAACGTCCACGTCGTAATTCCTCTTATACCAGTCCGCTATGGCGATCCTCAGCTTCTGGATACCCGCCGAAGACGAGTACCTGTGAGCCCTCGGGTCTTTCGATGTCTCTATCAGTTTATTGACGATGTGCTCGGGCGTGGCCTGGTCGGGGTTGCCCATTCCCAGGTCGATTATGTCTTCTCCCCGTGCCCGTGCTCTGTGCTTAAGCTCGTTCACTATACTGAATACATAGGGCGGCAGCCTTCTTATGAGTGAGAACTCTTCGGGTGAGTATTGCATGCTGGGTCCTTTCCTGTTTTGAGTTAATTTTATTCGAATCCTTGACAATCTCAAGAAAATTAAGGGAAAATAGATAAATTACAGAGTTTAGACGCTATGAAGATCAAACTAGGCTTATTTTCAGTTCTGTTGCTTCTTTTCTTTGTCCTGCCCTCTGTGTCTTCCGAACAGCCGATGCAGTACGGAAACGCTTCCTGGTACGGGAAGGCTTTTCACGGCAAGAAAACGGCAAGCGGTAAATATTACGATATGAACGAGTTTACCGGGGCTCACAGAAACCTCCCGTTCGGAACAAAGGTAAAGGTCAGGAATTTAAGAAACGGTAAAGAGGTAATAGTGGAAGTTAACGATAGGGGACCGTTTGTAAGAAGCCGCGTTATCGACCTTTCCCGCGCGGCGGCCAAAGCTATAGGAATCGTAAACAGGGGAATTGTAAGGGTCAGTATCGAAGTGATCTCGTATCCCTATGGCCTGGCCCCGACCCCCGGCTCCATGCTATAGGCGGGAATTCATCGTTGCTTACATCCCCTATCTGAACGCAAGAGAGCATGAATAATAGAATAATTCTATTATTGTTACTTCTCCCTGTAGTGTTTTCGTGCGCGAAAAAGGGGGTTGAATCGACCCGTATGCCTGATTATCCTTCGGGCGGATATGTCGAAGAGGGGTACACGCAAGTCGGCATAGCTTCCTGGTACGGGATAGAGGAGCATAACCGTTACGCCGCAAACGGTGAGCGCTTCAGCAAGCACGCATACACGGCTGCTCACAAGAGCCTTCCGATGGGAACCGTGGTCAGGGTCACCAATCTGGAGAACGGCAGGGACGTGCTCGTCAAGATTAACGACCGGGGCCCCTTCGTCAGAGGCCGCATCATCGACCTATCCCACGCCCCCGCACAATCTATCGGCATGGTTCAGAAAGGCACGGTCAAGGTGAAGGTTGAAGTCGTCTCTACGCCTTCAACAAGGCAGGGTGGAATTTTCAACGCGCTCTACACAGTACAGGTGGGCTCCTTCAGCGACCGGATTAACGCGGTTAACCTGAAAAGAAAGCTCGATGTCAGGTACGATGACGTCAGAGTCGAGTCCATAGAGGTGAGCGGTAATAACTATTACAGGGTCAGGGTCGGGCAGTACTCCGATAAGCGCGACGCCGAAAGAGCCGCCTCGAACCTCAGAAGGGACGGGCACAGGGGGAGGGTTATAATCGAATAATGAAAACCGGGCTTGAAGGGACGCTGCGGGTTAGCGGATTCATAGAATAGCACGCTGCTAACATTCTGATTGGCCTGGGCATTATATGTCTGAATCGGCAGGCTGCGTGGAGGAATAAGCATATGAACAATTTCGTAAAATCTCACGGGCTCGGAAACGATTATTTCGTGCTGGACGCCTCCCGGATATCCTTTGAGCTCACGCCTCGGGTGACGAAGCTTCTCTGCAACAGGAACTACGGCGTAGGCTCGGACGGTATTCTCCTTCTCGTGCCTTCGGACAGGGCGGATTTCGGGCTCAGGATACTGAATCCCGACGGCAGCGAAGCCGAAAAGAGCGGAAACGGGCTCAGGATTTTCTCCAAGTACCTATACGATCACGGACACACGGATAAAAATATTTTTAAGATCGACACGATGGGCGGAATAGTAACCGCTGAGCTTGAGATAACGGATAATAAAGTCCGTTTCGTGACTGTAGAAATGGGTAAGGCGACTTTTAACAGCCGTCTGGTACCAGTGGAAGGCGAGGAGAGGGAAGTCATCGATGAAGAGCTGCGGGTCGAGGGCGAACCATTAAAAATCACCGCCGTTTCGGTCGGCAATCCTCACTGTGTCGTTTTCTTCGATGAGCTGGACGAGGGCTATTTAAGGATAATGGGCCCGCTTCTCGAGAATCACGAGCTCTTCCCCAACCGAATAAACGTACAGTTCGCCAGAGTGCTTTCCCGGGATAAAGTGGAGATTCTTATATGGGAGCGGGGGGCGGGCTACACGCTCGCTTCGGGAAGCAGCTCCTGCGCGGCCGCGGCCGCTTGCGTCAAAAACGGTTTCACCGATAAAAAAGTGACCGTATCCATGCCGGGAGGGGAGCTTGATATAGAAATAAGGGACGACTGGTCTATTAAAATGAGGGGCCCCGTGGAAGAGGTCGCTCACGGCACACTGAGCGATGATATCCTTGACAGAATAAAAGCGCTTAATGTGTAGCAATTTCAAATTTTTACTGAAACGCGTTGCCTCTATTAAACTTACATCTTAGTCCCAAGAGCGGTGCTAGTTATGGATAAACTCATCTTATCGGCCCGGACGGTTCTTCCCGTTTCCTCAAAGCCGCTTAAAAATGTCTCCCTTCTTGTAGCTGGCGGCAAGATTCGCGAAATCGGGAAAACCGATATCATAAGGAGACGCAATAAAAGCGTGAAAGAACTGGACCTTGGGGAAGGGATTCTGCTCCCGGGCTTTGTGAACGCGCACACTCATCTGGAGCTGGGCTGGATAAAAGAGAGGCTGGGCAATTTTGACGGGTTTACGGGCTGGCTCGAGCAGATTGTGAAAACCAAGAGGGACGGGGTCTCTGAAAACAGCTTGACGAAATCGGTCAGGGAGGGAATCGATGCGTTAATCGGAACAGGGGTCACTACGGTCGGCGAGATATCGTCCTACGGGGGCGTCGATAAGCCCATATTGAAGAATTCGGGCCTAAGGACCGTCCTCTACAGGGAAATCATGGACAGCAATGAAAATGAAGTCGATTTCTATACGCTTGAGAGCGGCGGACTATTTCAGGAGAGGCTTTTTCCTCACGCACCTTATTCGTGCGGTCCCCGTCTCATAAAGAAGGCTCTCGACTCCCATGACAGAAATGGTGTTCCGCTCGGTATTCATCTCGCCGAGAGCACGGATGAGGTCAGGTTCGTAAGGGGTGAGGAGAACGGAATAGAGAAGAAGGTCTTCCCCCTCATAAATAAAACCCCGTTCGAAAGACCCGTTGCCGAGACCCCTTACGCATACCTGAAGAAATCGGGTCTCGCGCCCGGCGCAAAGATAACACTTGTGCACATGGTGCATGTCGGCGAAGAAGAGACCGGTGAATTAAGAGACAGGGATATAGGCATAGTTCTCTGCCCGAGGAGCAACTTCCTCCTTCAGGTGGGCGAGCCCCCGCTAAAACAGTACGCCGGGCTCGAAAGGGTAGGACTCGGCACGGACGGTCTATCCAGCAACTATAACCTCGATTTCTTCGAGGAGATAAGGTTTCTTCATCTTCTGATGTCCCGCTCTCTTACGGAGGAGGCGGCTCGCAGGGCGGTTCATTGCGCTACCCTGGGGGGCGCGGGAGCTCTATATATGGAAGAGGAAACAGGCAGTATCGAAGCGGGTAAGGAGGCCGATCTGATTTTTCTTAAGCCGAAAAACAAATCAAAAGACCCTTACCTCTCCGTAATATCATCGACTTCCCAAGATCTCAGATTTCTCATGGTCCGGGGAAATATTCTATTCTCAGACTACATGTAGTTCTCAATTAATCAGCCATGCCGGACGTTCTTGAAAAGATATTCGTATATGGAACCCTTCTCCGCGGCGAGCCCCGGAGCCGTTTCATGCAAGACTGCGAGCTCTCGGGGGAATTTGAGGTCCCGGGCCGGATATTCGATACAGGGCAAGGCTATCCGGCCGCCGTATTCGATGCGGCGTTAAAAGAAACCGTGTACGGCGAGCTTTACTTGATGGAAAACGCCGTTACGAAACTGAGAGAGCTTGACCAAGTTGAGGGCACCGGGGACGGTCTCTTCAAAAGAGTAAAAATCAATCAGGGCGGGATTGAATTCTACAGCTATGAGCCGGGCAGGTTGCTCGAAGAATGCGTTTCGGATAAAAACAGGATTTTGCGCGGAGTCTGGAGAAATCATTCGTCTCTCGCACTGACCGACCCGGTTGATTTCGCCCTCGGTTTTGAAAATCATCTTAAGAAGACCTACAGGCAGGCCGCCGGTACGGAGTCGGACGGAACCCTCTACGTAAGGGGTCATATCCCGGTGCTCGTCACGTCGCCACACGCGACGGCCCATGTGAGAATGGGTAAATTGAAGAGGCAGGAATTCTACACGGGGGCGCTTTCGGTAATGCTCCATTCCGTGACCGGCTGTCACGCCCTGTATACTGACCGTCTATCCGGGGTCGACCCGAACTACTACGACGAATCCCCCTTTAAGAAAAGGCTCGCCGGTATTGCCTCGAATTACGATATAGGATTAATTATAGATATTCACGGAACGGGGAGTGAGAGAAAAAGTGAAATCTATCCGGGAGTCGGAAGGGGCGGTGAGTTCCTCCTGGGTAACAATCACTTTCTGTCCGAGCTTGAGGAAGCCGCGGCTTTGAACAATATCTCCCTCGGCGGACTGGATGTCTTCCCCGCCGTGAGACAAATGACCGTAACAAAATTCGCGGCCACGGGGCTGGGGATTCCGGCAATCCAGCTCGAAATTAACCGGGACTTGAGGCAGCCCGAGAGGACGCCTTCGAATTTTACGAGGCTGTTTCAATTCCTTACGGAATTTATAGAGCACGTTTCCCGATGACGCGTTCTGCCAGTATTTCAGCTATGTGTCTAGTTTTTCTGCCCGTAAAATGCTCGATCTGATGTCGGCACGATACCCCCGAGACGGCGATCTCCGTTTCAGGCGGCGCTTCGTTTACCGCGGGGAACAAGCGGTCTTCGCCTATGGCGCGGGAGACCTCGTAGTGCTCGCTCTCATATCCGAAGCTCCCGGCCATCCCGCAGCAGCCGGCCCCTGTTTCTCTCACGCCGCAGCCTGAGAGTGAGAGTAGTTTTAACGGCGCTTCCATGTCCGAGAGCGCCCTCTGATGGCAGTGCCCGTGGTACAGCACCGGAGGCACGTCTTCTTTCCACGATATATCCAGGGTTCCCGCCTCCGAGAGTCCATATAAAAATTCCTCCAGAAGATACGAGTTTTCGGCGAGCAGCTTTGCGTCCGCGCTGTGCGGTAGAAGGTCCCTGTATTCGTCCCTGAAGGTCAGGATACAGCTCGGCTCCGTTCCCACCACCGGTATTCCCTCACGCGCGTACGGGGCCAGGGTCACGGTATTACAGAGGGCCATCTCCCTTGCGGGCTCTATGATCCCCTTGCTCAGCATGGGACGCCCGCAGCACGCTCTCTTCTCGGCGAGCACGACTTCAAACCCGGCTTCCTCAAGGAGCCTGACAGCAGCCCTGCCCGTTTCCGGATGGTAGAAAGCGGCCCATGTATCGTGAAAATAGACGACTTTTTTACGTCCGCTGTCTCTCGCCGACGGCTGTCTTCCGTAAAACCAGTCGGTGAAGCTCTCCCCCGCTAAAAGCGGAAGCGTCCGGGCGGGATGGATGCCGATACCAGACATTATCCTTCTCGTAACGGGGTTGGAGAGTAGAAAATTGGACAGACCCGGCGCGCGGGAGGCAAGCCTGCTCATTTTATGTACGTTCCCTAAGATACGGTCCCTCAGCCCGACCCCGTTCTCGGCGTTGTAATGAGCCATGAATTCAAGCTTCATCTTGGCCACGTCCACACGCGACGGGCACTCGCTCTTGCAGGCCTTGCATGAAAGGCACAGGTCAAATACACTGTGCATATCCCCGCCAGTAAGCGATTCTTTCTCCAGCCTCCCTGAAAGCACGGCCCTTAAAGCGTTTGCGCGCGCCCTGGTCGTGTCCCTCTCGTCGCGGGTCGCCATGTAGGAAGGGCACATGGTTCCCTCGCCGAGCTTACGGCACACGCCCTGACCGTTACACATCTCGACCGCGCCTGAGAACCCGCCGTCAGGTGACCAGTCCAGGTAAGTATCAACTTCGTACGATTTAGAATCATTTCCGTAGCGAAGGTTTTCGTCCGGGGGTAGCGGGTCTACCACCTTCCCGGGATTAAATAATCCGTCAAGGTCGAAGGCCGCTTTAAGCCCGCGCATCGCTCCGTATAGCTCGGGCCCGAACAGCTTTTCGTTCAGGTAGCTTCTCTGAAGGCCGTCCCCGTGCTCACCACTCAGGACACCGCCGTATTTGAGTACCAGCTTGAGAGACTCCTCGGTAAGCTCCTTCATAACGGATTTTCCCTGTTCCGTCTTCAGATTCACGAGCGGCCTTATATGGAGGCATCCCGCGCTCGCGTGCCCGTAGAAAGCGGCCCTTGTTCCTATGCGTCCGAAGAGGTCGGAGATATCCGAAACGAATTCAGGGAGTCTATTAACCGGAACCGAAAGGTCCTCTATGCCGGTTACGGGTTTATACTCGTCCCGCTTGCTCATCAAAAGCCCGAGGCCTGCTCTCCTTACCCCCCATACATTTTCCTGCTCTTTATGTGTGAGCGCGCAGGTCGTGCTACAGCCTATTTTTTTCTCTCCGAGCAGTGCGGCAAGGTTTCTGGTCTTGCCTCTAATTTCAGATCCTGTTTCCCCGTAAAACTCGACTACCAGCAGCGCTTCCGGCTCCCCGTCCACGAACGAAAGCATCTTTCTGTAACCGGCGTGGGCTTTTGTAAGACGGATAAGCATCGAATCAATAAGCTCGATTGCAGACGGGTTTTGCTCCAGAATCAGGGGCACCGCCTCCATAGCGGATCTTACATCGCCGAACTGAAGTATCGAAAGCCCCGTATAAGAGGGAATCGGGACTAGCCTTAGTGTCAGTTCGGTAGCCAGCCCCAGCGTCCCTTCCGCGCCGGCCAGGAGCTTCGCGGGATTAAAAGGATTGTCAGTGAGATAGTTCAGGCTGTATCCCGAAGCCCTCCGCCAGTGGCGGGGGAATTTACTTTTTATTATCCCGGCATTCTCTTCTCGCAGCTTGTAAAGCCTGTCGAGGAGCGCTCCGTTCTGTCCCGGCGCTTTTGCCGCCGGGCCGTTTTCGCTCAGCTCGTGTAATTCAAGAAGACCGTTGTCAGCGGTAAGAATAGTCGCGGCTTCCACATTATCCCCCGCCATGCCGTAGAGTATCGAATGCGCCCCTGTGGAGTTGTTGCCCACCGCGCCTCCTGCGGTGGCTATTCGTGCGGTTGAGGGGTCGGGTCCGAACTTGAGACCGTGCGGCCTCAGCTTCCGGTTGAGCTGCTCAAGATATATGCCGGGTTCCGTGCGGACAGTTTTACGCTCCTTGTCCACCTCGATGATATTGCTCAGGTACTTCGAGAAATCAATTACGAGCGCGTGTCCCACTGCCTGCCCTGCAAGGCTCGTTCCTCCCCCTCTGGGCAGTATGGGGACCCCGTATCTAACGGCCGTCTCGACCGTAGCCTCAGCGTCGTCGACGGTTCGGGGTATTACCACGCCTACGGGCTCGATCTGGTAATTGCTCGCGTCGGTGCTGTAAAGGGTTTTCGTGAAGGTGTCGAACCGGACTTCTCCGCGCATTTTTTTTGTGAGCTCGGCTTCGAGTTCGCGGTAAAGAGGGTTGCTTTTCATAAGAGCCGCCAGGGTGATAATTATAACTTGTGAAAGCCGTGCTAATCCAATCTGAGTATTGCGGATACCGCCTGTGTTGCAAAGGTTTTACCTTGCCGATTATAGAATTTTAGAAATTACGGGTATCATAACCTGTTTTTAAAAGGCCCTGTAAAACACGCGGGTGTCAAAAGATAGAGGAATAATCCGCACGACCAAGACATTATATGAAGTTTGCAATTGTACCTGTAAAAGACCCGTCCAGGGCAAAAGAAAGACTCTCCTCAATCCTGCCCCAGGATGTAAGGACCGCGCTTGCCTATGCTATGCTTGAGGATGTGCTGACTGCGCTTGCCGGCTCCGGGCTGCTCGACCGGAAGTTCATAGTCTCTCTCGACACGACCGCGATTAAAATCGCGGAGGATTTAGGTATCGAGGTCATTCACGAGACGGAGCAGAAGGGAGAGAGCGCGTCGGTCGATTTTGCTTCGCGGATTTGTAAAGAGATGGGGGCTCAATCGGTACTGGTGATTCCGGGAGACGCTCCGCTCATTACCACGGAAGACATAGATTTCATTCTGGAGAGGGAGAGTGACGCGCCTTCCGCGATTCTCGTGCCGGCGCGGGACTATTTGGGGACAAACGCAATACTGAGAAAACCGCCCGACGCGTTTCCTTCACTCTTCGGACACGACAGCTTCAGGAAGCATCTCGATGAAGCAGCCGGAAGAAATATAAAAATCGATACGTTTGAGAATCCGAGGATAGCTCTCGATATCGACAATCCCGATGATCTAAGGGAATTCGCTTCCATCAAGAGCGATACGAAGACATACGAGCTTCTGTCAGGTATGAACCTCCTTAACAAAGTCGCGGGTTGAGAGGCCGTGCGGATTCGGGACTTATCATACCTTGTAGTCCAGATTCACGACCATCAGCTTTAACTCTGTCATTTCCTCTATCGCGTACTTGAGGCCTTCTCTCCCCACGCCGGAGTCCTTGACCCCGCCGTAAGGCATATTCTCCACCCTGAAGCTCGGATAATCGTTCACTACCACTCCCCCAACTTGGAGCGCGTTATAAGCCATAAACGCCTTCTTCATGTCTTTGGTAAATACGCCCGCCTGAAGGCCGTATCTCGAGTTATTCACCGAGGCAAGAGCGTCTTCGTAATCCCTGTAGCTCTCGATGTGCACTACAGGACCGAATACCTCGTCCCGGCTCACTCTTGAATCAGGCGTGACGTTCGTGAGAACAGTAGGCTCAATCAGGCTTCCGTCGCTCTTCCCACCGCACAGCAATTCGGCCCCGTTGTCGAGAGCCTCTCCGATCCAGCTCATGATCCTGTCTGCTGCCCCCCGGTCTATCACTGGCCCGACGTCGGTATCTTCCAGCATAGGGTCGCCCAGTCTCAGCTTCCTTGTCTCCTCAACGAATTTCTCCGTGAATCTGTCGAATACTTTTTCGTGCACGTAAATTCTCTGTACCGAGATACAGCTTTGCCCCGCCTGATAAAACGCCCCCCACACGTTCCTGCTTGCCGCGAAGTCGAGGTCGGGCGGGTCCTCGTCGATTACAGTCGCCGCGTTTCCTCCGAGCTCAAGCGTTACCTTCTTCTTGGAATACCTGCCCATTAGCTCCCAGCCTATTTCGTCGCTGCCGGTAAATGAAATCTTCTTTATGCGTCCGTCGTCGAGCACAGGCTCGATCGCGGACCCGGGTAGTGGAAGAATGTTAAGCATCCCCTCGGACAGCCCGGCTTCCTCAACTATCTCCCCGAGTATCAGGGCGGATAGAGGTGTCTGGGATGCGGGTTTAAGTATCATGGCGTTTCCGGAGGCGATAGCGGGTGCAACCTTGTGCGCAACGAGGTTAAGGGGAAAGTTGAAAGGGGATATCCCCGCCACAATCCCGAGCGGGAATCTTCTCGCGATTCCGAACATTCCCTCATTACCCGGAGTGATATCTATGGGAATAAGCTTGCCTTCAGAGAACCTGTTTGCCTCCTCCGCGGCGACGGAAAAAGTCGTGATTGCCCTCGTTACTTCCACCCTTGCCGTCTTAAGCGGCTTCCCTCCCTCAAGCACTAGCGTTCTGGCGAATTCCTCTTTTCTTTCCTCTATCCCCTCGGCTATTTTTTTTAAAATCCCGCTCTTTTCGTAGCTCGGAATATTCCTGAATTTCTCAAATGCGCTCTGGGCGTCCCCAATCGATTCCATAGCCTTTTCCCGAGCGGGGACCGTAATTACTCCGGCCACCTCACCGTTATAAGGGCTTTTAATTTCTTTTTTCTCGCCGCTTTTTATCCATTTCCCGTTAAGCAGGTATCCGTATTCCCGGGCCATTTTTAAACTCCTTTTTTCAGTTTCGTGAGTCCTTTTAAAATACAGGCGCTTTAAAAATAGTACTCTAATTATTTTGCACAACAAGCAAATTCTGCCAGATGTCGTATATAGAAGAAAAAGGGTGGTAAAAGGATTATGTGCGGAAAAATATAGCTCCGCTAAGAATTAATGAATGGCTGTACGTTTACTTGAACGAACTATTTACAGCTTATTAAAAATCAGCCTTCCAGTACGTCCAGTCTCGGCTTCTCCGATATTATCCCCTTTTGATGGGCCCTGTCGAAGAGGTATTCGAGCGCCCCCTTGCCCTTTTCCCCAAGATCGCGCGTGAGGTCGTTTACGTACATCAGGACGAATTTCTCCCCTACGTTCTCTTCCATCCCCCGTCCGTACTCCATTGCATACTCGAGCGCCTCTTTTTTATGAGCGAGTCCGTACTCTATGCTTTCCTTGTGTACTCTGTGCACCTCTTTCTGGAGCTCTTCGCCTATGTCCCGCCTCACTACGTTTAAGCCAAGCGGGAGAGGGAGCGAAGTATCTTTTGCCCACATATCCCCTAAATCAAACAGCATCTCCAGGCCGTAGTCCCTGTACGTAAGCTGACCTTCGTGGATTATAAGACCGGTCTCTATTTCCCCGTTGGCGACGGCGGGCATGATCTCGTCAAACGGCATCTCAACGGGTATAAAATCGTCCGCATATATGCTCAGCAAAAGAAACGCCGTAGTCAGCTTTCCGGGCACTCCGATCTTTTTCCCCTTGAGGCTTTCCACAGGCTCTCTCGACACCACAATAGGCCCGTATCCCTCTCCCATGCTGGCGCCGCAGGAAAGAATCCGGTAATTGTCCTGTACTTTCAGGTATCCGTGCGCCGAAATGGCGGTAGTTTCAAGCTCCTTCCCGAGCGCGCGTTTATTGAGGGACTGTATGTCTTCTACGACGTGCACGAAATCGATTTTGTCAGAGGTCACTTTTTCCTTGGCTATAGCGTAAAACATAAAGGCGTCGTCCGCATCCGGGCTGTGCCCAAGTCTCATTGTTTTCTTGCTCACGTTTCGGTTCTCCTTTTTTCCCTTTATTATGAGTACATTCTGATACCTGAAATTTTCTCCGACTCTCCGAGCCTGGATAGATATTCGCTGTATTTAATCATGCCCTCGATCTCTTTCTCGCCCAGATCGTATGTGATCCGCTCCGTTAGATACTTGTAGCATGTTTCTTCGTCTATTCCGGCAGCTACGGATTCGAGCCTGGCTATTTTCCCCACGATGCCGAGTCCGTAGTTTTTCGACCTCTGAAGCGCTTCCAGGTTTTCCCAGAGCGCGACTCCCTCGTTTACTGCGAACACAGCGTACACAAAGGGGAGCCCCGTTTCCTCGGACCATATCTCCCCCAGATCGAATACCCTGTATCCATCAGGGGGGGCGCCGGCTTTTTCGAGGCCCGTATCCCCTATCAGCATCCCAGCGTCGGCGTCTTTTAAAAAATCCTTACCTGTGTCCCTCGGTATATATGCAGGGGAAACGCCGTTAAAAATTTCGAGAATGATTCTCAGAAGAGCGGTTGAGCTTTGAGATCTCCTGTCCACGGCTACAGTTTTTATATTCTTCAAATCTCCCTTTGTGAGCAGAATCACGCTGTCCACCTTTCCGTAAGAGGAAATTGATATATCCGGAACCACACTGTAGTTTTTTCTTTTCAGCAATTCCGCCACGGGTATCAACCCCAGATCGATCTCTTTTCTGAAAAGCATCTCCGAAAGCACCGAAGGAGGGGATAATATTATCTCGAAACCGTGGTCTATCAACCTCTTCTCGAGCGCGAATGTAAGGGGCTTTGCGTTAATGAAGGATACGGAACCTAATCTTATCAATATTGTAACCCGTTCTAGCCGTAAGTAGTTTATTTAACCGCAGCTTGTTTAAACTTTTAATGACGGATGTATTCGAGGTGAATAAGGTTACCTGAATTCGGTGATCTTAAAACGTGCTCAAGTCACCCTGCCATCTCCTGGGAAGGAATATCGCCTCATAAATGCTGATTGCGTAGGAATCGGTCATGCCCGCTATGAAGTCGCACACGGCGCGCTCGATTGTTTCCCCTTCTCTCGGTCCTTTTTTATAGTGTTTCCAGAATTCATCCTCGTTTTCACAGAAGTATTCATAAAGTTCCTTGATGACTTTTTTAGCTTTAAGGAAGTTGTTCTTAATCTTCTCGTTCATATAAACCGTGTTGAACAGATAACTTCTGAGCTCAACCATCGCCTGCTCGACCTCAGCGCTCGCCGCCACTTTCTCCCCGTTATGCTTGATTGTTTCCGTTATAATATCCGTTACCATCCTGTTTATCCTCTCGGAGTTCGTCTTTCCGAGCTCTTCAACGCACGCTTTCGGTACGTCCTCTATTGTGATAATCCCGGCCCTTATGGCGTCGTCCAGGTCGTGATTCGCGTATGCCACGAGGTCCGAGACGCGTACCACCTGCCCCTCGAGCGTCTCGGGGCGGTATTTCGGGTTGTCGACCGCTCCCATTCCCTTGGAGTGCTTCGCTATGCCGTCCCTCACTTCGTAGGTCAGATTGAGTCCCCTTCCTCCCTTCTCGAGCACGTCCACTACCCTAAGGCTGTGAATTACGTGCTTGAACCCTTCAGGGTATATCTCGTCGAGAGCGGCCTCTCCGGCGTGCCCGAAAGGGGTATGGCCCAGATCGTGTCCGAGCGCGATTGCTTCCGTAAGGTCCTCGTTCAGCCTTAGCGCTTTCGATATCGTCCTGGCTATCTGCGCCACCTCGATTACGTGAGTGAGCCTGGTTCTGTAGTGATCGTCCGTGGGGGATAGAAAGACCTGCGTTTTGTGCTTCATCCTCCTGAAGGATTTCGAGTGGATTATCCTGTCCCTGTCCCTCTGATAGTCGGTTCGTATCGAACAGGGCTCTTCACGAACCACTCTCCCCTTGGTCTCGGAGCTGAGAGCGGCAAAGGGGGATAGGGTTTTTCTTTCAATCTCTTCTAGCTGCTCCCTTATATTCATGGCGTGTCCCGGGGGTTCGTTGCGAAAAACATGAAATTACATCCTGACCGATATTCCCTTCGAGTCCAGAAATTCCTTGGCTTCACTTATCGTGTATTCCCCGTAATGAAATATGGAGGCGACCAGAACCGCGTCCGCTTCCCCTCCCACGACCCCGTCCGACAGGTGCTCCAGATTTCCCGCGCCGCCGGAGGCGATTATCGGGATTGAAACCGCTTGAGATATAGTCCTTGTGAGCGGGAGATCGTAACCCGATTTAGTTCCGTCCTTGTCCATGCTGGTAAGTAATATTTCGCCCGCCCCGTTGTTTTCCATCTTCCTTGCCCATTCCACAGCGTCGATTCCGGTCGGGTTCCTGCCGCCGTGCGTATAAACCTCCCACTTTCCGTCCGATACCGCCCTCGCGTCTATCGCAACCACTATGCACTGGCTGCCGAATCTCTGGGCGGCCTCTCTCACAAAGTCAGGATTTTTAACCGCCGCCGTGTTGATTGAAACTTTATCGGCGCCCGCGAGGAGCAGCTCTCTTACGTCGTCAAGAGTCCTCACCCCTCCGCCTACAGTGAGCGGTACGAACACCTCTCCCGCAGTCCGCTCCACGACATCGATCATAGTCTTCCTTTCTTCGTGCGAAGCCGTGATGTCGAGAAAACAGATTTCATCCGCGCCCTCGTCGCTGTACTTCCTGGCGATCTCTACCGGGTCTCCGGCATCCCTTAGGTTGACGAAATTTACCCCTTTAACGACCCTTCCGTCCTTTACGTCAAGACACGGAATTATTCTCTTTGACAGCATTATGAGTACCTTTCTATTGCGTCTTTAAGCTCTATTGTTCCGGTGTAAATCGATTTTCCAAGTATCGCGCCGTAGAGTCCGAGCCCTTCGAGAGGCGCCAGTTTATCCAGGTCCCCGGTCGTAGCGATTCCCCCCGAGGCTATTACCGGGAGCGGGGACTTTTCTATGAAATCCCTGGCCGCTTCGATATTGATCCCTTCCATAGTGCCGTCCCTGTCGATGTTCGTATTCAGTACCAGGGAGACGCCGATGTTCCGCAGGCCTTCGAGCACCTCGTCCGTGTCAGCGTCTATTACCTCTTTCCACCCCTTGACCGCGATCTTTCCGTTCTTCGTGTCTATGCCCACGGCGATTCTTCCGGGAAACTCCCGGCAGGCCTCCCTCAAAAATTCCTCGTCCGAAAAAGCGGCTGTTCCGATTATTACTCTCTTAACGCCGATGCCGATGTACTCCCGCACGGTTTCGATATTTCTTATCCCCCCTCCCACCTGTATCGGGCACGAAGCCGAGCCTGCGATGTTTTTTATTACCTCCATGTTCCCGGGCTCCCCCGAGAAAGCCCCGTCGAGATCGATCACATGTATCCACTCTGCCCCGCAGGCCTCCCATTTCCGGGCGACCTCGGCAGGCTCTTCCGAAAATACCGTTTCAGTCCCCTCCTCTCCTTTGAAGAGTCTCACGCACTTTCCGTCCTTGAGATCGATAGCGGGAATGATAATCATTCAGTTCTCCGTCAGCAGGTACTGGTTAAATTCCGAGGCGGCCTTTCTGGCCCCCTCCTTGGCAAGCTCGTCAGCGGTAATCCATTTACCGCCCCTTTTGAAAAATTTATCTATCTCGAACAGGTTTTCGAGGAGCGACTTCTGCGTTTCGGTGAAATAAGTCTCCCAGAGTATGGTCCCGTCTTCCGCATCCAGAACCTGGACGCTGAACGCGACCGAAGCGGGAGACTCGACCCCCAATTCGGAACCTTCTCTTTCCCTGTACTCTGAAATCACGCCCGTCATGACGGCATCGACGTTTAGTTTCTTCCCGGCGCTGACCGCTATGTCCCTGTAATAGGAGAATTCCTTTTCCGACTTTATTTGCGCATATGCCGCTTCTGATTCCTGAAGGGGGGTAATTTTTATTCGGCCTGTCTCTCTTATAAGCGCGTCGTAGAGCGAAACGGTCAAGAACCTTTCGTTTGTCGTGATTTCTTCCTCCGGTTTTGTTTCCGCGATACCGGATTTGGAGGTGAAGGGTATCAACGCGAGGGCCTTGATCTTTTCTTTCTTGATGGTTTCCGTTGCTTCCGGTTCCTCGATTTGACCATAGGCTTTCGTTTCGTTGAACGCCGTGAGGTTCGGGCAGCAAACAAAGATAAATACCAGTATATACATGACCGGAATGCGGTTAATGATTTCCATCTGCTAATAAATATACAGTAATATACGGTTAGTAAAAGAACCCTGTAACGGAGCGGGCCCACGAATTTGAATTATCCCCCGTTTTCTCCATAATAATCGGGATGAACTATTGGCTTGTGAAATCGGAGCCTTTTAAGTACTCATGGAACGACTTCGCAAAGGACGGCCGCACTTACTGGGACGGAGTCAGGAACTATCAGGCCAGGAATAACCTCAAGGCTATGAAGAAAGGTGACAGGGTGCTCTATTATCACAGCAACGAAGGCCTTGAGGTCGTGGGCGTAGCCGAAGTCGTAAAGGAGTTCTATCAGGACCCCACGACGGAGGATGAAAGATGGGTAGTAGTTGACCTTAAACCGGTCAGGGCTCTCAAAAGGTCAGTGCCGCTTTCGGAGGTTAAAGAGGAGAAACGCTTACAGAACATGTCTCTTATAAAACAGAGCCGCCTTTCCGTAATGCCCGTTAAAAAAGAGGAATACGAGCTTATCGTACAAATGGGCTCCGGCAAGCGGTAGTCTATTTTGACAATCAACCCCAGCCGCATTATCGTATCTCCCGATGCCGCTTTCCGAAAATGAACTAGGGTTAATCGACAATATGCTGCAGGGTGACCGCGCTTCGCTCGCCCGCCTGATTACCCTTGCCGAATGCAGGCATCCCTCCACTCCCGGGATACTGAAAAGCCTTACTTCCAAAGCCGAAAATGCCTATATTATCGGCGTAACAGGCCCTCCCGGAGCGGGGAAGAGCACTATCACGAACAAGCTGATTCAGCTCTACAGAGAAGCGGGTAAAAAGATAGGTGTTCTTGCCGTTGACCCCTCGAGCCCCTTCAGCGGGGGCGCTATACTGGGCGACAGGATACGCATGCACGACCACGCACTCGACGACGGCGTATTCATTAGGAGCATCAGCACTAGGGGCACTCACGGCGGGCTCGCCAGGGCGACGAAGGACATAATCAAGCTCATGAGCGCCTACGGGATGGATTACGTCATTGTCGAAACCGTAGGGGTAGGGCAGACAGAGCTCGGCATCGTAGGCGTCGCGGATACGGTGCTCGTCGTGCTGGTGCCTGAGGCGGGGGACGAGGTTCAGACTATGAAGGCCGGCCTTATGGAGATAGCCGATATATTTGTAGTGAATAAAGCGGACCGGGAGGGAGCACGGCTCCTTTCAAAGGAGATACAGCAAATCGTGTCGCTAAAATCCGGGGGCTGCGATTGGGTTATGCCGGTCCTTCTTTCAAGCGCCATCCGAGACGAGGGAATCGATGAAATACAGGAGCGGATTGAGGAGCACAAAGCCTATCTCGGCGAATCCGGCGGGCTTGAGATAAAGAGGGAAAGAAGAAGGGAAGAAGAATTTTCTGAAATTATCAAGGAAGTGCTTGAGAATAGCGTTGCTGATGTAATGCGTGACGAGGAAGTGAAAGAGATATTCTCCCGTGTACGGGAAGGGGAGCTCGATCCATACGAGGCCGCCCGGCTTGTATTAGCAAAAATCGCAGCGTCATAATTTATTTTTGATTCGTTGCCAATGTCTATACGACGAATGTACTGCTCCCCTTTTTATCAATTTCTGTTTAATCACTAAACACGCACCTGTAATACTATTTCACGGTTCTAAACCATTATAAAGGAACGAACGCGATCCGGAAACAGTTCTGAGCGGATGAAGCGAAGCAATTTCCTCCCCCATTACAGAGGGGAGGATTAAGGAGGGGGGCGAACTCCTCCAATATAACCGGCGGACACACACACGATGTGTGTCTCTATGATTTCTACTCGACACGCGTGCAGCGGATGCCATTCGCCCGCTCGTCCTGAGTCCAATCGAAGGACGGCATTTTTTTATAAACACACACTATGTGTTCTTTTCAGGAAGCACACGGAATCTTTTCAGAAAACACACTATGTGTGTGTGATTTTTTTATCAGTGGAAAGAAAATATCTTCTGTCCGCCGAATGCGTACCCCATCCATGCATATATCCTAACCTTGAGCCATCAATTTCCTTCCCCATTACAGGGGGGAGGACTAAAGTGGGGGCTTTTACCATTTGTCAATTTAACCGACTGTACATAGAGGCTTTCCGATAATTCAAATATATAGGTTATAATTTCTTTTAAGTAGTAAGTTTTCTGAGAACGGGTATTAAAACTGGTATATATTGAATCTTAAAAGGGTGGCATGCACAAAGAACTGTGTAATCCATGAAGTTTCTTAGCACTCAGCTTTCCTACTTCCTGACTGACCGGCAAGTGAAGCGGAATGTCCGCGCGCTGCTGAAATACCTGGCGTTTTTAATCGTTGTCGTAGCGGTTTATTCCATCATATTCCACCTGATTATGCTCCATATAGAAGGAAAAAACTATTCCTGGATTACGGGCGTCTACTGGACTTTAACCGTGATGAGCACGCTTGGCTTCGGAGACATTACATTTCACAGTGATGTGGGAAGGATTTTCAGCATGGTCGTACTGCTTTCCGGCATCGTACTACTTCTCATAGTTCTCCCATTTGCTTTTATCCGTTTTTTCTACGCGCCCTGGCTTGAGGCGCAGATACGGATGAGAGCCCCGCGCAGCGTTCCCGATGAAACGAAGGGACACGTTGTGATATGTAAATACGACACAATGTCGCCCGAGCTGATTAAGAGACTAAAGGTTATAGGAGTTCCTTATTTCGTCATTGAGCCTGATCCTCACGTAGCTGCGGGTTTACATGAAGAGGGCGTATCTGTGGTCGCGGGCGAAGTCGATAGTAATAAGACCTATGAAGCCTTGCGCGTCCCCCATGCGCGCATGGTGCTGGCTAATAGAGAAGACACGGTCAATACAAATATCGCTCTCACCATTCGAGCGGTCGCACCGGACGTGCCCATTGTTTCAATTGCCAACTACGAGGACTCGATTGATATTCTTGAATTCAGCGGCTCCACACATGTACTGCCTCTAAAAAAGTGGCTGGGTGAACAACTGGCGAATCGCATAAAGGCGGTTCGAGCACAATCACACGTGGTCGGCAGATACAAAGATTTGCTCATTGCCGAGCTGCCTCTTCATAACACGCCGCTGTCGAACCGCACCATAAGGGATACACGGCTGCGTTCGAGAACGGGTATAAGTATAGTTGCCGTATGGGAACAGGGCGTCTTGCTGCCGGCTCATCCTGATGTTCTACTCTCCGATGCGTGTGTCCTCACGGTGGTTGGAACAGCCTCGCAGCTGAGTGAGCTCGACAGCTTGCTTGCTGACTATGATGTCAATCCTAATCCTGTCCTGGTGATCGGCGGAGGTAAAGTAGGGCGTGCCGCAGCGCAGGCACTCAAAAATAAGGATATCCCGGTGCATCTGATTGAACGTGATCAAAATTTGCACAGGCGTATAGCGGAGATTCTGGATGATATCTTTATCGGGGATGCAGCCGATCATGCATTGCTCATGCGAGCCGGTCTGCGGGAAGCCCCGTCTGTGCTGCTAACGACGAATGACGACGCTATGAATATCTATTTAACGTCTTACTGCCGCCATCTCAACCCGGAACTGCATATAGTAAGCCGCATAAATTATGAACGGAATATGGAATCCATTCACCGCGCAGGTGCGAATTTCGTGCTCAGCTCCGACTCGCTGGGCGTTTCAGCCTTTCTTTCTCTTCTCCAAGGCAAGGAGCTTGTGGTCCTGGGAGAGGGATTTGACCTGTTCTATGTTTCGCTGCCCGGCTCGCTGGAGGGAAAAAAACTTGCCGAAAGCGGCATTGGCGCACACACGGGTCTTAATGTGATTGCGATTCAGCAGGATGGTCATGTAGTGACCAATCCTCCCGCCTCAACAACTCTTTCAGCAGGTTGTGAACTGGTTATGCTCGGAAATGCGGACCAGCGGGAAGAATTCGCGGAATTATATGAAATGACCGGTTAATTTTAATCGGCTTATGAAAGCCCTACTATCTGTTCCATCTAAAGAGAATAAGCAAATAAACGAAAAGGCTCGGGTGAAACGGAAAAAGCAGAAAGACAAATAAAACTTGAGAGCCAGCATAGCAACACAATATGATGCCTAACCCACAAGAGCGGATTTACTCGGTGGCTCTCTTGATTAAAAATGGTACTCATATTGGGTCCTAA
This sequence comes from Deltaproteobacteria bacterium, assembly GCA_040223695.1. NCBI lineage: Bacteria > Pseudomonadati > Myxococcota > Myxococcia > Deltaproteobacteria bacterium. Next base: position 18,128 of record JAVKFU010000006.1, on the reverse strand, counting down.
ACGTTGTGTTTGGGTTTGTTATCTATACAATCACGTAATTTATAACAAGTACTGGTTTTATGCGTTGTTAACCGTAGCCCGCTTGATGTATTCTTCTACCATATGGAGCTCGAATTATTTTTCCCGTCAGTTTCCTTTCTTCTTTTCCTCCTGTCGAAGAGCTCTCCTCCCGGGGACGGAAGCGACCCGGATGCGGGGAGACGCTGGGAGATGGTGGAGAATCAGATTATCTCCCGCGGCATAAGAGACTCAAGCGTAATACAGGCCATGTTAAAAGTGCCCAGGCAGGAGTTCGTTCCCCGGGAGCACAGACAGGCGGCTTACAACGACAACCCGGTCCCTATTGGGAGGGGAGTAACGGTTTCCCAGCCCTATATAGTCGCCCTCATGACGGAGCTGCTTAGACCCGTCCCGGGTATGAAGGTGCTCGAGGTCGGCACAGGGTCCGGCTATCAGTCCGCCGTGCTGGTGGAGACGGGATGCGAGCTTTACACGATCGAGATTCTGGAGGATATAGCGGAAAGGGCGCGCAAAATTCTCGATGATCTCGGTTACTCCGGAATCCGCTATAAGATCGGCGACGGTTATGAGGGATGGGAGGAGCACGCTCCCTTCGACGGAATTATAGTGACCGCCGCCCCCGGCCATATTCCCCGGAAGCTCGTCGAGCAGTTAAAACCCTATGGAAGAATCATAATACCCGTCGGGGAGGAAAATCAGGAGCTTCTCCTGATCGAGAAAACCGAAGAGGGGATTGTAACTAAAAGGATAACGTCCGTACGCTTCGTACCCATGACCGGAGAGCCGGAAAAGGAGTGACGTCCGGAAAACGTTAAGGAATCGGATTAAGCGGTATCCGGCAGCGAGTAATTCGCATGCCGGGATTAGGGTCTTTTCTTATTAAATGCCGGAAAGCTAAAAAATCAGATATCCAGGCTCACTATATTGCCGAGCTCTATTTGTCTTGAGCTATCCGTTATTATTCCCGTGGCGCTCTCTTCCTCGACTTCGAGTATCACCATCTTCCCGATAAGGGTGCCCGGAATCACCACCCTTTTGTTGGCGTCAGGGTCATAAACCTTTCTGGGCAGGGTGTATATTGAAAATGTATTGCCGGGTACTACCGAATAGACTTCTCCCGCGTCGATATACACTACGTCTCCCTTGCCGCTCAGGGCCGTATTGTTTTTGTTGTCCACTATAAAGCCGTCGACCCTTTGCTCGCCTTTTCTCAGGACCACCTCTTTTACAAACGGCTCCTGTGGCCGTATTCTCGCCCCTCTGGTGATTTCCACATACGATGAAGTGATGACAGCGGTCGATTTTCTCTTGCCCAGTACTTCTATAATCTCGAGCTCGCCCTCGATCTGAACCTTATATCCTATTCTCTGTCCATTGAGGGGATGGAGCACCGGTTTCGAAGTCCGGAATATCGTGAATTTGTCCCCCGTGCCGACGCCGTTCTTCGAGCCTACGTTCGTATAAACTATATCGCCCGTGCCCAGTAACAACTTAGGAGGCTCCGATGTGAGTACCGTGCCCATGTGTTCCCACTGCTTCCGTGTAATAAACCCTTCTGTGCCCCCTCTCGAATAATAATAGACCGGAGGAGGCGGTTCTATGTCCTCGAATGATACCTTGTGGGCTTTCGGCTCTACCTTCACCACAGGTATGTCGGGCGGCTGGGCCTTTAGCGATATAACGTCTCCGGGATATATGAGATTGGGGTTGTCGATATATGGATTTATCTCCCATAGTCTCGGCCAGAACAGCGGGTTCCCGAAAAATTTGCCGGAGATCTTCCAGAGAGAATCGCCCGGTTTAACAATATAAATAGTTGTGCCGTCCTTGGGTTGTGGAAGGCTGCCCTGGGCCAGAGCCATTCCCGTCAACAGAAATACAATTAAGAAAATTCTGAAATGCATCCTCTCTATCCTCCGTTAAAGCCGTTATAACTGCCGAGCCGGACCGCCTTAAACGCAGCGTATTTCAATTTTACACTTGTTTGTATAAAATTAAAAGAGATAAATAACTCTATTAAGCTTTCATATAGACAACTTATATACTATACTTAACAACGCTTATAAGGTTTGATGAAAGGCGGTTTCCAACGACCGGTATGTATAATCAGATACTGATTAATATTACGTTCAATGAAACCAGGGTCGCGGTGATTGAAAACGGCTCGGTGGCCGAGCTCTATGTAGAAAGAAAATCCACCCCTCGTATTGTCGGAAACATATACAAAGGAATAGTGGGGAAAGTGGTGCCCGGCATGCAGGCCGCCTTCGTCGATATAGGGCTTGAAAAATCCGGCTTTATATCGGTTGAAGATGTTCACGAGGATTCGCTTTTTGATTTTTTTCTCGAGAACGGAGACACGAGCGGGCAGGGCGCGAAGCAGGATAAAACACTTATACAGGATATTCTCAGAGAGGGGCAGCACGTTCTTGTTCAGGTCCTGAAGGAATCCGTAGGCGGCAAGGGCGCCAAGCTTACCTCATATATTGGAATACCGGGGAAATATACAGTCCTCCTCGGCTCCGCCGATATAGTTGGTATTTCCAGGAAAATAGACGATGAAGAGGAGAGGGAGAGGCTCGGCGAAGTCATCCGAGATATCAGGCCAGAGGGTATAGGGTTCATTGCCAGAACGGCCAGCGAGGGTATTTCGAAAGAGGAGCTGGAACAGGACACGAGGGAGTTAATTAAAATCTGGGAAGACGTAAAGCGGAAGAGCGAAGAGAAAAAAGGACCGTCTTTGCTCTATGAGGAACCCAGGCTGTATATCAAGGCTATAAGGGATTTTATATCCGCGGACATAAAAAAAGTGCTGGTTGATTCCGAGCCGGTTTACGGTGAGATAACCGATTATCTCAAGCGCAATTTCCCTGACGCGGATATGACCGTCGAGCTCTACGAGGACCAGGAACCTCTGTTCAGAAGGTTCGGGGTGGAGAGTGAAATAAAGAAAATTTTCAGTAAAAAGGTATGGCTCAAGTCGGGCGGCCATATAATCATAGACGAGGCCGAGGGGCTTACCGTAGTGGATGTGAATACGGGCAGGTACCAGAGCGGAAAAGACCAGGAAGAGACTATCTATACATTAAACCTCGAAGCCGCCACTGAGATTGTAAGGCAAATCAGGCTCAGAAATCTTGTGGGTATTGTCGTTGTGGATTTTATCGATATAAAAAACAGGCAGCTCCGCGATGAGATATATGAGGCTTTTGTCGAGGCGCTCAAGCAGGACAGGGCCAGGTCCGCCGTTCTTGAGATGTCCCAGTTCGGCGTAATACAAATGACCCGTCAGCGTATCAGAGAGAGCCTGTTGACCGAGCTTGCGGAGCCGTGTCCGAATTGCGACGGCGTCGGTCTGCTCAAATCCAGGCACACTGTCTCTTACGAAATCATCAGGGATATTAAATACCACGTCTCAAAACCCCATGTGAAGAAGATCCAGGTGCACGCGGATCCCGGTGTGATACAAAGGTTAAAGGAGTCCGAGCTTCAAAATCTGAAACAGCTCGAAAAGGAGAGCGGCATCAAAATCGGTTTTAAGTCGGTTGACGGTAAAGTCGGGAAATACGAGCTAATCGTTAATTGACCAGTGAGGACTGTATTTGATTTTCAGTCGGCATTATTATTAGTGTTGAGGCTGTGCTCGGAATGAACGACGGATCATCAATGCGAATTTTTTTCACGTTATGTATTTTTATAATCATGCTCTTTTCTTCAGGCTGCGGCGACGAAAGTCAAAAAGCGGTCGAAGCGGGCGTGGATTCGCCCGAGGCGACCCCGGAGGCGCCTTCGTTTTCGGAGGATGAGCTCGCCGGGACAACGCCCGTTTACGATGATTACGATTCATCCGTGCCGTCATTATCCCGGGTAGAGGCGATAAAGGTTGTTACACTCACCGAGAATCCGCGAGACGGCTTTAAGGCCGAAGTCGTTCACTCCGGGAACGAACCCGATGATACGAGCTTTTTGTATGACTGGAAGCTGAACGGAGATGATATAACGGGCGAAAGCGGCGAGGAGCTCGAATGGCGCGATGAATTTAAAAAAGGGGATACCATAACGGTCTCAGTCACGCCCTACAGCGGTCTCGGGCAGGGCGCCCTGTCGGCAGAGGGCAGCTTCAGGATACCCAACTCTCCGCCCGTTATAATCTCAGAGCCGGGGGCTTCTTTTGAAGAAGGCGGGTTCAGCTACACGGTCATGGCGGAGGACCCTGACGGAGACCCCGTCGATTTTACCCTCCGGAACGCCCCCGCGGGTATGACGATGGAGCCCGCTACGGGTCTTATCCGTTGGGAATACGGAGGAGAAGATGCTGGGGACTATATTGTTACAATTATCGTTTCGGATTCAGAAGGCGCTCAGGCCGTACAGGAGCTCACGCTGTCGATAAACCCGGATGAGGAATCCGCCTTTCAATAGATCCTCCCGCCGCCGCTTTTCCTTGAAAACAATCGTCTAATCATTACCCTTAATATTCTGTGAGTTATGGCGCTCCCAATCATAATCCTGACCTCTCACAAGGGATTTCAATACGTCAAACTATGAAAGAAGCTAAATTGCGATTAAAAGGCGTGAGCAAGCATTTTGACGAAGGCGGAAAAAGGGTCGATATACTCGAGGACGTCAATGCCGTGGTTTACAACGGGGAGCTTGTGTCTCTTCTGGGAAAAAGCGGCTCCGGCAAAACGACGCTCCTTAACATAATCTCCGGCATAGACTCTGCCGACGAGGGAGAGGTGCTGATAGGGGATACTTCGCTTTCAGATATGACCGAGGAGGAGCTTACTTTGTTCCGCCGGAGCCGTATAGGGCTTGTTTTCCAGTTTTTTCATCTCATTCCGACTCTCACCGTAATTGAGAACGTTACGCTCCCAGGGGAGCTAAACGGCCTCGCCCGCGCGGAGAGCCGTCGGAAAGCGGCGGGGCTACTCGAAAGGGTAAACCTCGTTGAAAGGAGTAACTCCTATCCCGACCGCCTGTCGGGGGGCGAGCAGCAGAGGGTTGCCATAGCGCGGGCGCTTATCAATGATCCCGACCTTATTCTGGCGGATGAGCCCACGGGCAATCTGGACGAAGACACCGCGGGCGAGGTCCTGTCCCTCCTCCTCAATCTGGTCCGGGAGTCGGGTAAAACGATGATAATCGCCACTCACAGCGCCGAGATAAAGAGTTTCTCCGATGCCGTTTACACGATTCACAACGGGAGGCTCATTCCGGTATCAGATGACAAAGATTCCCGTGTCCTGCGAACCTGAGCGTAAAATCGGTCAGCAACCTTAAAATGAATTTTTCACTCTTAAATGTGAGTATCGGCTACATCTCGAAGCACGGACTCCAGAGCTTCCTGCTCGTTCTGGGAATCGCGCTCGGTGTGGCGTTGGTAGTGTCGGTGGACCTTGCGAATCAGAGCGCGAACCGTTCGCTCGCCCTCTCGACGGAAACCCTTACAGGCGGGTTTAGTCACAGGATTACCGCCGACGGTTCCGGTATAGAAGAGCGGTTATACCGCGAGCTGACACTGGTGCCGGGTGTCCGCGCTATCTCCCCTCACGTTGAGGGTTATGTGAAAGCGCCCCCCCTTGACGGCAGGACATTCCGCATCCTGGGCATCGACCCCCTGGCGGGCGCGGGTCCCGGCAGAGGCGAGCGGAGCTACATGGAATATGTCCCCGAAGGAGCACTGGATGAGCTATTAACAGAGCCCGGCGGGGTGCTTGTCTCGGGTGATATTTCTAGTAAATACGAGTTGGATGTCGGCACAACCCTGGAGCTTGAATACGGAGCGGACACGATCGCCGTGCGTGTTATAGGCATTATTGATACCGGAGAAGAGAGCGTTCCCGAAAGTCTGGGCGGCGTTTTTATCGCCGATATTTCCACCGCTCAGGAGCTTCTCGGCAAGATCGGTCTTCTTACTTACATAGACATTGCCGTCGATGAAGACACGCCTGAGGGGAAAGCTGCGCTCAGCCGGATAAGGGAAATTCTGCCTGCGGGCGCCAGGGTCGAGCGTCCCGGCAATTTAGCGGAATCCACCAGAAGCATGACAAGGGCCTTTGAGCTCAACCTGCTCGCGCTCAGCCTGCTCGCGCTCTTTGTAGGCGTTTTCCTTATCTATAACACGGTTACTTTCTCCGTTTTACAGAGGAGGGAAATGTACGGCACGCTCAGGGCCCTGGGCGTAACGAGGCGGCAGGTCTTCGGTATGGTTTTGTCCGAAGCGCTGGTAATCGGTTTAATCGGCGCCCTTGCCGGGCTCGCTCTGGGCGTATTACTGGGACGGGGTATAGTCGGTCTCGTTACGAGGACGATAAACGATCTTTACTTCACGCTCACCGTAACGGATTTCACGGTTTCCTATTACACCTTACTCAAAGGACTATTATTAGGCGTTGCCGCTTCCGTCTTTGCCGCCCTCATACCGGCTGCGGAGGCTTCCGGGGTCAAGCCGGCGGGCGCCTTCCGGCGCTCTCTGCTGGAAAGCTCTCTCCTTAAATCGATTCCGGTTTTAAGCCTGATCGGTATAGCTTTGTTATTACTCGGCGTTTTCGCTATATACCTGCCTGGAAGCGGCCTCGGTCTGAGCCTCGTATCGTTATTCCTGATACTGCTCGGGTCATCATTTCTTGTCCCTCTCGCTACAAACCGGCTCACCCGTTTATACTCGGTTCTTCTGAGAAGGGCGGGCGCTGTCTACCGTATGGCCCCCGGGAATATCATCCGTTCCATAAGCAGGACCGGAGTCGCGATCGCCTCACTCACAATAGCGGTCTCGGTAATCGTAAGCGTAGACATAATGATAGGCAGTTTCAGGACAACCGTTGCGGACTGGCTGGACTATACCCTGAACGCCGACATTTTTATCTCGATGCCCTCGGGAAGCATAAGCGGCGACGCGGGAATAGACCCCGGCATTATAGACAGGCTCAAAGGGGTTCCCGGTGTCGATAGAGCGGCCACCGTAAGAAGGGTGATACTCAATACCCCCCGTTACGGCCGCCTGAATCTGGTCGCCGTAACCGAGGATGTGGGAATAAAGAACAGAAAGTTCCTCTGGAGCGAATCCGGGGGAGCCGATCTCTGGAAGAAGATGCAAAGCGGCTCCGTACTTGTTTCCGAATCCTTCGCCAACCGTAACGGTATAAAACATGTTCCGGGGGCGGTTGTGGAGCTTCCGACCGACAGCGGGTCAATGGAGTTCAAAATTTCCGGCGTCTATTACGATTACGGCGCTCAGGGGGGAATAGTGCTAATGTCCGACGAGCTCTACCGCGAATACTGGAAAGACAGGCTAATCACCTCCGTCGCCGCGTTTGTTTCCCCCGGCTCTGATGTGGGAAGGGTTATGGAGGAAATGCGAAATTCGATTTCGGGACGATACAATCTGACCTTAAGGTCGAACAGGGGACTTAAGGAATCCGCGATCGACACTTTCGACCGGACTTTCACCATAACGACCGCTCTTCGAATACTCGTCGTAATTGTCGCTTTTATCGGAGTGCTCAGCTCGCTGATGTCCCTCCAGCTTGAGAGGGCGCGAGAGTTCGGGGTGTTGCGGGCGCTCGGTGTGACCGTCTCACAACTGAGAAGGATGACGTTTCTCGAGAACGGTATTATAGGACTGACCGCGGGTATGCTCTCCATACCTATCGGCGTGGTTCTCTCCCTTATACTTATTTATGTTGTGAATCTCCGTTCGTTCGGCTGGACGCTCGAATTTTCCGCCGAGCCCCGGTACTTTATAGAGGCCCTTGTGATAGCCCTTGTAGCGGCCGTATGCGCCGGTATATATCCAGCCTTCCGAATTGGAAAACTAAACACGGCTTCCCTCATGAGGGAAGAATAGGCGCTCGATCATGGTTAAAATAAAATTGCGCTTCTTAATATTATTCTTTCTGCTTGCCTCGGTTTTGGGGGGAGCGTGGATTTTAATGAAGAGACCTGAGCAACGGGCCGCTCCCAAGCTGGACGTGGCCCGGATGCTTTCGGAAGACGGAGCGGAGGGGTTCGAGAGGGCTTATGAAAAACGCCCCTTCGTTTTTCCGGAGGACTTCGGGCCGCATCCCGAATTCCAGACTGAATGGTGGTACTACACCGGCAATGTGACCTCTCCGTCCGGCAGGCGCTTCGGATACCAGCTTACGTTTTTCAGAAGGGGGCTCAGTCCGGAAAACCCTGATAGGGAATCGAAGTGGGGGACGAACCAGGTTTACTTCGCCCACTTCGCGCTCAGCGACATACGGGAGGAAGAATTCCATTCGTATGAACGGTGGGGGAGGGGGAGCATGGGGCTTGCCGGCGCCGCAGCCGGGCCTTTCAAGGTATGGGTGGGCGAGTGGTCGGTCAAAAAGACAGGCGACCTCTACGAGCTTGCCGCGAATGCCGAATCGGTCTCAATCGACTTAAAATTAAATCCCTTAAAACCGGTTGTGCTTCAAGGGGATGAGGGTCTCAGCCAGAAGAGTAAGGAGCCCGGAAACGCCTCCTATTACTTTTCTCAAACCCGCCTTGAGACAAGCGGCACTGTTTCCGTAGAGGGCGGGGAATATGAGGTCCGGGGTCTAAGCTGGCTTGACCGCGAATGGAGCACGAGCGCGCTCGGGCCCGAGCAGGAGGGGTGGGACTGGTTTTCCCTTCAGTTTGATGACGGCCGGGAACTGATGCTTTACCGGCTGAGACTGAAAGGCGGAGGTATGGACGCGTCCTCCTCCGGGACACTCGTAAGCGAGGACGGATCGGTAGTCCCATTGAGCGCGGACGAGTTTGAGATCGAGGTCCTCGACAGATGGAAAAGTCCCGATACCGGGATCGTGTACCCCTCCGGATGGCTGATTAAAATTCCCGGTCTCGGAATGGAATTTGCTGTTACCCCATATCAGGCCGGGCAGGAGCTCCTCCTCTCGTTTGTATACTGGGAGGGCGCTGTCGGTGTATCAGGCGGCGGGCTCGAAGGGAGCGGGTACGTAGAGCTCACCGGTTACGGGGACAGCTTGTAAACGACCGCGTTCCGGGCTTTTTACATATGCAGAATATTAATTCGCAGGTATATTTAGATTGTCCTATTATTGTATAAGGACTATGTGTTCAGTGCAGGATCATTATTTTATAATCGTCAGGGTGTCATTATGAGAAAATCGTTTCAGACCGGGATGTTCATAGAAAAAAAGATAGAGACGAAGCCTGAAATGGCGGCTTCCCGCTTTCATGAGAACTCGCCCCGCGTGCTGTCGAGTCCTTCGCTCGTAACTTTCATGCAGACGACATGCGCCGATCTGATGGCCCCCTTCCTGGACAATACGGAAATGGTGGTCAGCGTCAGGATCGAAATGAGTCATTTCGCCTCCGCCCCGATCGGATCTCCAATAAATATCAGGGCCGAGATCGTTAAAATAGAAGGCGATAAGGTCTATTTCAAGATCGAAGCCTATGACGACGTGGAGAAGATAGCGACGGGATATAATGATATGTACATTATCAACGAGGAAAGGTTCAAGAAGGGCATCAGAAGAAAGCAGCAATTTCAGTCCCCGAAGGCGGAGACGGGGTAATTCAGGGCTCGGATTTCATACGGATAGACGGAGTGAATCAAGTGGGTAAAGGCATCCTTCAAAACCTGTATCACGTGGCGGTCGCCGTTAACGATATCGACGCGGTGGAGAAAATTTACGAGACCGCGCTCGGTCTCAGGGTAGAGCACAGGGAGGTGGTGGAGGAGCAGGGAGTCAGGACTTCCATGCTCGTGCCGGAGAAGGGAGGGACGGCCATAGAGCTTCTTGAGCCTCTCGACGAAAACTCCCCGATTACCAAATTTCTGGACAAAAGGGGAGAGGGTATTCACCATATTTGTTTCATGGTCGATGATATAGAGTCTGCTCTCGAGAGGCTTAAAAAAGAAGGCGTGAGACTTATAGACGAGACCCCGCGTCCGGGCGCTTACAATTCAAGGGTAGCTTTCATACACCCCAAAGCCGTAAACGGAGTGCTCATAGAGCTCGCCGAGCTCTCGGAGGATGAATAATTTTTCAAAGCCGAAGTGTGCTCCGGTCTTCTTACTCCCGGCCCCGCGGACTATTTCAAGAAAATATAGCCGACGACCGATATCACCACCGCGAAGATAATATTTAAATAAAGCCCCGTTTTTATCATTGTCCTCTGCCGTACCTTCTCGGTCCCGTAGACGAGCGCGTTAGGCGGAGTCGCCACAGGGAGCATGAACGCGCACGAGGCTGCTATCCCCACGCTCAGCGCGATAGTCCTGGGCGAGGAATGAATCGTCTCCTGACCGAGCGCCAGAAAAATCGGGACCATTATTGCCGCGCTTGCGGTGTTGCTCGCTACCTCCGTAAGGAATATCATGAGCAGCACCGAGCCGAGAATAAGCGGAAACGGACCGTATACGGACATATGGGTTTCCACAAGCCCCGCCAGATAGCCGCTTGCGCCCGTCTCCGATAAGACCGCGCTCAGGACTAGCCCCCCGCCGAAAAGAATCAGCACGCCCCAGTCCGTAAATCTTTGTATCTCGTTCCATTTTATGGTCCTGAAAAAGACGAGGAGGAAAATCCCGAAGAGGGCCACTATGGAGTCGAAATCCCCTTCTATTCCTAGCATTTTAGAGATCGGTCTGCTGAACAGCCACAGCGTGACGATGACCAGGAATATAAGACCCACCTTGTACATATCCCTTGTTTTAGGGGCGTTGATGTTGCCTGAAGGCTGAATATTTCGCTCGGGGAGGGCCGGTTTAAGCACGTAGTAAAGGACTGCGATCATAATCGGCATCAGGATTGCCACGATAGGTGCCCCCACCGCTATCCAGTCCCTGAAGCTGAGTCCGAGATTGGCGGCGGTTATCGCGTTTGGGGGGCTTCCTACAATGGTCCCGATCCCCCCTATATTTGCCGAATACGCGACCCCCAGAAGTATAAAGGCGTCCCTTGAGGGGGAGGGGTCTTTAAAATTCGATATAATTCCGAGCGCCACCGGAAGCATGATCGCGGCGGTAGCGGTATTGCTTATCCACATGCTGAGGAGCGCCGTCGATAAAAATAACCCCAGAATCGAATAGAGTGATTTCTTGCCCGCGGCCTTCATTATCCGCCCCGCGATAAGCTCATCGAGGCCGTGTTTGTGGAGCGCCGCGGCGAGCGCGAACCCGCCCATGAATAGAAATATGACCGGATTGGCGAAGTGGCTGAGCGCCCCCTTCACGTCCAGGATTCCGGTCAGTACCGCGAGAATCGGCGTGAGCAGCGCGGTTACGGTAAGGGGAACAGCCTCGGTCAGCCACAGGGCGGCTATGAAAAATAAAATGGACAGGCCTTTGAGAATTTCTTTTTCTACGGGTAAAAGAAAGTAAATCGCGAATGAAACCAGGCCGCTTAAAACTATAACAAGATTCTTTTTCATTACGGAACCGGTCGGATCCAAGCTCGGATCCGATTAAATCTGCTTAATATTAAAAATGGGTATATATGACATTAGCATCTTAGAATACACGCCAGGTTATTGCAAATAAAGGGAAAACGGGTGCTTGAAATGGAAGGACCCAGGGGAGTGTTAATTCGGGGGAATTAACAGGCATGAGCAAACAGGCAGAATCTATAAGAAACATATGGAGGAGATAAAAGATATACGCGATTATGAATTTCCCCTGATTCTCTCAATCACCCAGAGCCTTCTTTTCGTCCATCTGCCCCAGCCCGGAAGAAACAAAAGATAATTACCCCGGAATTTCTCTCCGCCTGCTTTTATGACGAGCTTGAATTTCTTGGATTCGACAACTTCGCAATCGCCTCTGTCCCAGAGCTCCGATGCCCCGCCGCCGTATCTGTCTTCCGGGGCTCTCGATGACTTTCCGCCCGCATCAACCTCATCATGATAGTCCTCCTCTACCGCGATTCTCTTCTCCCCGTATTTTTTCGGAATGCTGTTCGGGATAATCCAGTGCCTTCTTTGCCCGTTCCGAATGAGCACAAGATCGAAGTGAGGCTTTTCCGTTTTATGTTTTCGTACTGCGAATTCAGGTATTTCTCTCATATATGAGTTTGAGTCCCCTGAGCGCGAGGAAGTCGTCCACTGTCTCGATTGTCCTGCTCTCGGGAGCTATAAGATGCGCGATTCCCCCCGTGGCGAGAACGTGAGGCTTCGTTTTCATCTCGGATTTTATTTTTTCCACTATACCGTCCACGAGCCCCGCGTACCCGTGCACAAGCCCCGACTGAATGCTCTCGACTGTGGTCTTTCCGATTATGCTCTCGGGCTTTAGTATTTCCACCCTCGGCAGTTTGGACGCTTCCCTGTAAAGGGCGTCTGCGGAGATCAGGAGCCCGGGCGTGATCACCCCTCCCATATATTCCCCTTTCTCCGATATGCAGTCGAAAGTAGTGGCCGTGCCGAAATCGACTATTATAATGCTCTTCCTGTATTTATCGAAGGCGGCCACGCTGTTCACTATCCTGTCGGCCCCCACTTCCCTGGGGTTGTGATATAATATCGGCATTCCGCTCTTCACCCCGGGGCCTATGACAACAGGGCTTACATCGAAATAGATTTTTAGGGCATCGAAAACGGTTGACTGTATGTGCGGCACGACGCAGCAAATCACCGCTCCGGTCACCGATTTTATATCTATCTCCTTTAACTCCATCAGCTTTCTGAACAATATGCCGTATTCGTCGGCTGTCTTTGATTTGTCCGTTGCGATTCTCCAGTGGCAGGCAATTTTACTGCCCTCGAATATACCGAAAACGATGTTCGTATTGCCGATGTCAACCGCAAGCAGCATATCTTTTATCTCCCGGTCTCTCTTAACTCTCTTTTTTTATTAATTTCGAATGCGGGTTCGTCGGGCGGAGTCCCACTTTTATTTGAGACCCCACCTTCTTCTCAAAAACCAGTCAGAGAATAATAATGCCATTATCAGGAGAAAAAATACAGGCTTGTCCCACAGCGCTACAGTCTCGTAACCCGTTATGGTTTTCTTTCCGGAGCGGTCTATTTTAAGCTTCTCGGGATCGTCTTTTACGTTGATATAGCTCCCGCCCGTCCCGGAGGCTATAGATCTTAAAAGTCCCGTATTCGCGGTAGGTCCCCGCACTTCCCTATCGGGAGGGATGACAATAAACGATATCCGTCCGGGTTCGGAATCCGCGTGCGGTCCCGTGTCCCCCGCTCTGTCCAGCGATACGCCGTATGTTCCGGGCTCCGGGGCCTCTATCCGCCCGGTATATCTCTCGGAGGATACCTTCTCGGGAGTAATATCGATTTTGCTCCCGTCCGGGAGCGTCAGCAGAGGCTTAATTTCGACCTCGTCCTCTTCGAGGTTCAGCACGTTTATTTTTAATTCGGGGTTCTCTCCCGGATTGTATATGGCCTTATCGGTTTCAATGCGTATATCATCGAGCTCCGGGTCGTTTACGAACCAGAGAAAGAGCCTGTTCCAGAATCTCTCATAATGAGGGGATACGTCGCCCTCGCTTCCCTTTACAAAATTCCATTTCCATGAGGAGTCCGAGAGGAATGTCCCGACCTTGCCCGATTTAACCTTGGCCACGGCAAATATGGGCTCTCCCTCGGGAGAGACAAGAAGCGGCACGGCTTCGGGGTTTAATCCCTGCACAATGTTAAATCCCTCAAGCTCCGGCATATTGTTCCACTGTCTTTCGTTCTCCTCTTTATTCGGAGTTATTTTCATTATCGGGTGGTTCTTGCCGGCGATTGTGAGCTTGGGGTGAAATGTGTCGTCGCTTATTGTTTCCGACAGTGTGCGGGGCAGGTAATCGAGCTCTACGGGCAGAATCTCGGAGATCGGAGTCCTCCCGTAATTGCCGCTGTCGAAGCTCTTGCTCCCTCCTATCATCAGAAACGCCCCCCCGTCGTTAAGCACGTAGTCCTTAATGCTCCTCAGGTGAAATCCGAAGATGCCGTAGGGCTGGAAATTAAAGTTCTGGAATATAACGATGTCGAATGTCCCGAGCTCGCTTCCGAATATTTCGTTCACCGGGAAGGGTATGAGGCTGAGCTCGTTTTCCGTGGCGAATACCAGGTCCGAAGGGTCTCTCAAGATGAAGAATGAAACGAGGTCGATATTCGGGTTCCGCTTGAGCGTCTTTCTCAGGAACCTTACGTCCCAGGACGGGCTTCCCGCCACGTGCAGCACCCGGATCTTATTTATTATCACGTCCGTATAAAAGGACTTCTGGTTGTTCTCGTGTACGAGCTCGTCGGATAGAACGGGGATCGATACGGTATAAATCTTTCTCCCGAGCGTTATCGGATTAATCCCGAACTCCACCTTTCCCTGTTTAGAGGCGGAGTCTATCGGGGCCTCTTTTATCGAAATCAGTTTATCTCCCTCGTAGAGGGACACGGGAATTTTCATTCCGCCCCTTTCGGCGGATTTAACGACGACCTCAACGGAGTAAGGGTATCTGAGAAAGGAAACCTCGCTCGAATTTATTTCATCGACCCAGAAATCATCCGTTCTCTCCTCTGTAACCGCTCCCACCGTATTAATTCTTACTCCGGAGTCCTTCAGGTTTTCACCGGTGTTTTCGGACTCGTCCCCGTTGTCTCCCCCGTCCGATATCAGAATGACTTCGTCGAGCTCCCCCCTTTCGGCCCTGTTCCTTAGCTGGCCGACCATCCCGCTTAAATCCGTGTGTATGCCTTCGGGCGTCTCCCGCAAGATCGATTCCGGAGTCACGGGCTTCAGGCTCTCATCGAAACTGTAGTAGTCCACAAAAAAGTTCTTTTCAAGACCGGTGAAGAAATCGTTGTTCGTTTCCAAAAAGCCTCTCGCCGCTTCTATTCTGGACTCGCCGCTTCTGTCTCCAGCGAGATTCATGCTCCACGAGCCGTCGACGAGAACCGCCAGGTTTCTCTTTTGCTCTTTATAACTTTCTATTCTCAACGCGGGGTTCATCAGAATTATCGAGATTAGAATGAACGCCGTAATATGGAGCGAGACTATCGCGGCTTTCCTTCGCGCGCTTCGCAGGTGCCTCACGCTTCTGAGAGAGCCGTATATGACAATCAGAAAAAACAGGATTAATAAAACCCATTCCACCGCGCCTGGAGGGTTGAGAAAAACGAGCTTGCTTACCGCTTTGTCCATTAATTTAAATTTACCACAAGGGTTGGGGGTTTTCTTATAAAATCATATTATAAGAAGCTTTCCGTTTTTCATTATTACCGCATCGTCAACCACCACCGTCGGGTTCATTACCACTCCGTCCAGATGGCTCGCGACCCTCACGGTACCGCCCATGCTTTTGTTGTCCCCGAAAGCTATGTGTATTGTGCCTATCGCTTTTTCATCCTCGAGCACGCTTCCGGTGATAAGAGCCTTGTCATGGGTTCCGATGCCGAGCTCGGCAAGGTTAAAAGCGGGCTTCCCGAAGGGCTCCATTATTGACAGCAGCTTCTCGGCCCCTTTCCCTCCTGTGATTTCAGTGGCGAATCCCTCCTCGACCTTGACCCTGATAACTTCATTGTCGAGCTTCCCCACCCCCGCCATGGAGCCGTCAAAAACTATAACCCCTTCTGACTTCCCTTCGAGCGGGGCCACGTAGGCCTCTCCCGCGGGCAGATTGCTGAAATCCCCCCGGCTGTGATTTAATCCCGTGTCCGAATTCCCCTCTCTCCCCTCGATCACGAGATTAATGTCCGTTCCCTTGTCCGTTGTGATTTGTACCCTGGAGCCGCGGCTTATAACCCCGGCCAGCTTATCGCTCCTCTCGGCGATCTTCTCGTAATCGGCGTTAAGAGTTCTGACCATCGTTTCCTCCGTAATTCCAGGCAGTGTAGCGATCCTTACGCCCGCCTTGCATGCGTTTCTTCTTGAGTCCGTGTGGCTTAAAGATTTCGACGTGGGTATCAGTACCACGTCCATTAGCTTCATCAGCTCGGCCACGGGCGCAGGCGGCTCCTCGCCGTTAGATTTCCTGGGTATTATCTCTACAATCACCGCTTCCGCTTCCCCGTCCCGGGCCGCTTCCCACAGGGCGTATCCGATTTTTCTCAGCGGCTCGTCCGTTATAACGAGCACGTTCTCCCCCTCTTTCACAGCCATGCAGTCCCTTACAGCAATATGCGCAGCACTCATAAGTTTATCCATTCGACAGGCCTCCGGTATATCGCGTTTTGAGCTCACTTATTTAGACATTATAATAATGCCCTATGTTCTACTCCGCTGTAAACATTATGCGCAAGCTAAATAATCAATATGAGCAGATATGAATAAAATCGGTATCGTTGTCCCTTACTGGAGCGATATTAAAAAAGAAGAGCTCATCGAGGTAGCGCGGCTCGCCGAGGAGCTCGGGTACCACTCCCTCTGGGTTCCCGAGATGTGGGGGAGGGACGCGTTTTCAATCCTGGGTCTCCTGGCTACTTGCACGAATAAGATAAAACTCGGCACCGGCGTAATACCGGTCTATAGCCGCACGCCCGCTGTCATCGCCCAGACTCTGGCGACGCTCGATGAGATTTCAGGCGGCCGCATGATGCTCGGCCTCGGTACGAGCGGTCCTGCGGTAATAGAAAGCTGGCACGGCCTTAAATTCGAGAAGCCCCTTCAGCGCACGAGAGAATATGTAGAGATAATAAAGATGATTCTCGATTCAAAGAGGGCTAATTACGAAGGGGAAATATTCTCTCTGAGCGGTTTTCGTCTCCAGTTCAGCCCTTTGAGGAGCGACGTCCCCGTTCTGGTTGCGGCCATCGGGCCTAAAAACATCACGCTTACTGGGGAGGTCGCGGACGGATGGATTCCCTTCATGATACCCGTGGAGCATATAGAAGACGCAACAGAACATCTCCGTCGAGGCGCTCGGTCAAGGGGAAGAGAGCCTGAGAAAATTATGATATGCCCTTATGTCACGTCCCTGGTGTCAGAGGACGCGGATTCGGCGAGAAGCGCCGTTAAAGAGCATATCGCCTACTACGTGGGCGGGATGGGAGCGTTTTACAGGGATACAGTGAGCCGTTACGGTTTCGGTGACGAGGCGCGCGTCATATACGATGCGTGGAAGAAGGGCGGCAGGAACGATGCCGCAGACGGTGTGAGCGGCCGCATGCTCGACTCCCTGTCGGTTTCAGGCGACGCCGCGCACGGCAAGTCGATAATAAATGAGTACTACAGACATGGGGTCGATTTCCCCATTCTTGTTTTCCCCCCTAAAGCCTCGCGTCCGCTTGTGA
This sequence comes from Deltaproteobacteria bacterium, assembly GCA_040223695.1. NCBI lineage: Bacteria > Pseudomonadati > Myxococcota > Myxococcia > Deltaproteobacteria bacterium. Next base: position 899 of record JAVKFU010000006.1, on the reverse strand, counting down.
GAGAGACGATCCTCGGTCTCGCTCCCGGGGGCTAATCCTTGTCTTTGATTCCCTCCCTTGAAAAAGGAAACGATTTTGAGCGTGCAACGAATTCGAGAATGCAACAGTTTTGAGCGAGTGAAGAGCTGGTCGACCTTGGCTAAATGCAAGAATGTGCTTGAACTTCGGACAAACTTTCTGAAAACGAAACATTCGGACACCTTGAGCTGAGTGCAACATTGTTGATGTTCCTGGGAACGTATTGTGTAATCCAAACAAATCGGACAACCCCGCCAAAGGCATAGAGGTTCATTAACTCCATGCATTGCTTACTTGTAACCAAAATAGGGTGGATTTTATCAATTGGTATCATTTTAAGCACCTGCTAGTTCTGAGCACACACACGTGGTGTGCCGCTCATATACGATTTCTGCGGACAATGTCCGCTGATACTCGATTCTTCCTATCTCCCCAGCCTGATCGATTATCTTCTTCCGTTTCGTTACTCTCGAATACAAACACATGTTATGTGCCGCTCATATACGATTTCTTCGGTGCTCCTCCGAATATCACCAGCAGCCGACAAAGAACCCAATCATCCTGAGCGCACACGAAGTGTGCAGTCGAAGGATACCCCCCTTCTTCCCTACTCCTCCGCATACTCCTACCCTGTACAATACAGTTCCTTCCCCCCAAATTGGGGGAAGGTCAGGATTGGGGACAGCTGCGATGAATAAGAGCAGCTGGACGCCTTCACTTACCTTGCGCCGTATAACCTAGAGAAATCCAGTCCTTAATCTTTAGCAGTCATTCTGAACACCGATTCAGGATCTCGTCTTTTTCCTTTCCCGACATTACAGAAATTGCGTTAAAAAAATAAATTACGGAATCGTAAAAATATTTTAGGGTACGATCCCGAA
>JAVKFU010000005.1 GCA_040223695.1 Deltaproteobacteria bacterium | reverse complement strand
TAGATAGAGACCGAACTGTCTCACGACGTTCTGAACCCAGCTCGCGTGCCACTTTAATGGGCGAACAGCCCAACCCTTGGGACCTTCTCCAGCCCCAGGATGTGACGAGCCGACATCGAGGTGCCAAACCCCCCCGTCGATATGAGCTCTTGGGGGAGATCAGCCTGTTATCCCCGGCGTACCTTTTATCCTTTGAGCGATGGCCCTTCCATGCGGAACCACCGGATCACTATGCTCTACTTTCGTACCTGGTCGACCTGTATGTCTCTCAGTCAAGCGCCCTTGTGCCATTGCACTCTGCACACGATTGCCAACCGTATTGAGGGCACCTTTAGAAGCCTCCGTTACTCTTTTGGAGGCGACCACCCCAGTCAAACTACCCACCACGCACTGTCCTCCCATAAGGGAGTTAGGCCCCGGACAAACAAAGGCTGGTATTTCAACAATGACTCCACCACACCTGGCGATGCAGCTTCAAAGTCTCCCAGCTATCCTACACATTGGTTGCCCAAGGTCAATACGAAGCTATAGTAAAGGTGCACGGGGTCTTTTCGTCCCACTGCGGGTAACCGGCATCTTCACCGATACTACAATTTCACCGAGCTCATGGCCGAGACAGTGTCCAGATCGTTGCACCATTCGTGCAGGTCGGAACTTACCCGACAAGGAATTTCGCTACCTTAGGACCGTTATAGTTACGGCCGCCGTTTACTGGGGCTTCAATTCAATGCTTCTCCTTGCGAATGACATCTCCTCTTAACCTTCCAGCACCGGGCAGGTGTCAGGCCCTATACTTCATCTCTCGATTTTGCAGAGCCCTGTGTTTTTGATAAACAGTCGCCTGGACCTCTTCACTGCGGCCACGCTAGAAGCGTGGCGACCCTTCTCCCGAAGTTACGGGTCTATTTTGCCTAGTTCCTTAGCCATGAATCTCTCGAGCGCCTTAGAATACTCATCCCAACCACCTGTGTCGGTTTGCGGTACGGGCTGCTTCACTTGGTTTTCTCGGAGGATGTTAAGCTGGATTGTCACCTTGGCCGGAGCCTCAGTGTACTATCGGGGCGTCACCGCTCCCTTCAACGTACTATTCCGTCAGTACGCACCAACGCCACATCCCCGTCACTTTTAATGTGAGCAGGTACAGAAATATTAATCTGTTGTCCATCCACTGCCCCTTTCGGGTTCGTGTTAGGTCCCGACTGACCCCCAGCTGATTAGCATAGCTGGGGAAACCTTGGTCTTTCGGCGTGCGGGTTTCTCGCCCGCATTATCGTTACTTATGCCTACATTTTCGTTTGTAGCTCCTCCACCACGCCTTACAGCGTAGCTTCAGCGGCACTACAATGCTCCCCTACCCCTCTATAAATAGAAGTCACAGCTTCGGTGATATGCTTATGCCCGATTATTATCCATGCGGAACCGCTCGACCAGTGAGCTGTTACGCACTCTTTAAATGAATGGCTGCTTCCAAGCCAACATCCTGGCTGTCAGTGCAGTTCCACCGCGTTATATCAACTTAGCATATACTTTGGGACCTTAGCTGGTGATCTGGGTTCTTTCCCTCTCGGACATGGACCTTAGCACCCATGCCCTCACTGCGCACAATCATTTCATAGCATTCGGAGTTTGTCAGGAATTGGTAGGCGGTGAAGCCCCCGCATCCAATCAGTAGCTCTACCTCTATAAAACTATGTACACGCTGCACCTAAATGCATTTCGGGGAGTACGAGCTATTTCCGAGTTTGATTGGCCTTTCACCCCTACCCACAGGTCATCCCAAGACTTTTCAACGTCAACGGGTTCGGTCCTCCACTGTGTGTTACCACAGCTTCAACCTGCCCATGGGTAGATCACACGGTTTCGCGTCTACTACTACTGACTACGTTCGCCCTGTTCAGACTCGCTTTCGCTACGGATCCGCACCTGAAGTGCTTAACCTTGCCAGTAAAAGTAACTCGTAGGCTCATTATGCAAAAGGCACGCCGTCACCCCCGAAGGGGCTCCGACCGCTTGTAGGCGTATGGTTTCAGGATCTTTTTCACTCCCTTGTTCAGGGTTCTTTTCACCTTTCCCTCACGGTACTGGTTCACTATCGGTCTCTCAGGAGTATTTAGTCTTGGCGGATGGTCCCGCCGGATTCATACAGGGTTTCACGTGCCCCGCACTACTCAGGATACCGCTATCGATTATGTTCTTTGCTCTTACGGGACTATCACCCTCTACGGTCCCTCTTTCCAAAGGGTTCTGATTCATCGCACATCGAACCTCGCGGTCCTACAACCCCGATATTGCCGAAACAACATCGGTTTGGACTAATCCGCTTTCGCTCGCCACTACTCACGGAATCACTTTTGTTTTCTCCTCCTCCGGCTACTTAGATGTTTCAGTTCACCGGGTTTGCCTCCCTTACGGGATACCATACCTTCAATATGGTGGGTTGCCCCATTCGGATACCTGCGGATCATATCGTATGTGCCGATCCCCGCAGCTTTTCGCAGCTTATCGCGTCCTTCATCGCCTCTGAGAGCCTAGGCATTCCCCATACGCCCTTATCCAGCTTGTCGCCAGACCTTTTATATTATTGTCCGCCCCCTTCCGCGGCAGCGTCCGGGGGCTTCTTACTTGTAATTTACTTGTACTTTACTTTACTTTCGTGTTTCTTTTTCAGCGTACGCAAAGACCTGAATCTTCTGCGCACCCTGTCCCAATATGTCAATGAACGTTTTGCCCTGAATTTAGTTCAGGGTCCCTTCCCGGTAGTCACGATCTTCATCGGTCCCACCTTAAGAGGTCCTGAAACAAGTTCAGGACTAGTGGAGAATATCGGAGTCGAACCGATGACCTCCTGCGTGCAAGGCAGGCGCTCTAGCCAGCTGAGCTAATCCCCCGTTTTCCTATAAGTCGGCAGTTGCCAGTCAATAGTCGGCAGGTTTCCCAACTTCTAGAATTTCCAATACTTCAATCTTAATGAACGTTTCAAAACCTTAAGCTTTTCAACTTAAAACCTTGAACTTGCAGCATCGCTGCATCGTAGTCTCCCGCCCCTTTCGGTCCGGGCAAGCAGGCAGACCTATGGTCCGCACTTCGCCTACGTTGTAGTCTCAGGCAGACTCGAACTGCCGACCTCTACATTATCAGTGTAGCGCTCTAACCAGCTGAGCTATGAGACTGTTCTAATCCCTTATAGCCTTCTGTGGACAACCGCCCCGATAATTCCTTAAAAGAGCGCCGCGCTCCCCGTCCGAACGTGCC
>JAVKFU010000004.1 GCA_040223695.1 Deltaproteobacteria bacterium | reverse complement strand
AAAATCTTTTTGGGGCTGAGGTTGTATTAAAAGATTTTAGCCGAGATAATCTGTTCTTAGACAAATTTCGTGCAGTCGTCGTCTTTTCAGAAAACACACTATGTGTGTGCTTCTTTTCATCAAGGAAAAGAAGAATTTATTTTTGCCTTTTTTCTTTGTCATTTCAAATGGGCTACTCGCTCTGACGTAGTTATACGAAATCTGGAAGCCCTGCTGCAATCCCCCACCACATTCTTGCCCCTCCACAGCGCGTGGGTATTCTATCTCCATGAACCGGCAAAGAATCCCCGCTCTGTCAATTGCGGCTCTCGTATTTTTCATAACCGCCGCCGTTTATCCCCACCGCGCCCGCTCCGAGGAGCAGTTCGGCATACCGGGCGCGGACGCCGCCACAATCACCGAATGCAAAGGCGGGACGGCATACGCCTATAATAACTATCTTATATACACCAGGAAGTCCCCGAGCTTCGAGGGCCAGGACATATACATCTTCGATAAAAGCGGGAAGGACGCAGAACCGTGCTCGCTCGACGCGCGAAAAACCTACTATACGATAAACGCGGGGGAGTTCCAGGGCTCGAATACCTTTTCGGGCATCTATAAAAACTATTTGTTTATAGACCAGTGGCCGGGAGAGGAGCACAAAAGACTCCTGGCAATCGACCTTCCGTCGAGGAGCCTCGTCTTCTTCGACTGGTACGCGGACCCTGTTATCGAGAACGGCGCGCTCCATTACAACCGGGTGCTGAAGGCGAGAAAGAGCGTAAGGGAGAAGATACCCTGCCCGGACGCCCGGAAGTGGGAGGCGGAAGGAAAGACCGCCCTCTACATAGAGAAAATGTCGGTCGATCTCGGGACCATGAAGAAGAATCCCTCGGGCGAATTTTCATGCAAGCCGGGCGAGGCTATCGTGAAAAGGGCTAGCGATTATAACATGCATTAATATACTGAATCCTCTTGCGCGCCCGGTATGATTCCAACGAATCAAAGAAAAATGCCGCTCCTCTTGAGTCCAATCGATGGACGTCATTGCGAGTATTCGAAGAAGGCGCGGCAATCTTGCTTTTTCCTTTCCCGACATTCACGGAATTGGCGTAAAGAAAACAGAGTATTGAGGCGTTAAAATCTTTTTGGGGCTGAGGTTGTATTAAAAGATTTTAGCCGAGATAATCTGTTCTTAGACAAATTTCGTGCAGTCGTCGTCTTTTCAGAAAACACACTAT
>JAVKFU010000003.1 GCA_040223695.1 Deltaproteobacteria bacterium | reverse complement strand
ATAGTGTGTTTTCTGAAAAGACGACGACTGCACGAAATTTGTCTAAGAACAGATTATCTCGGCTAAAATCTTTTAATACAACCTCAGCCCCAAAAAGATTTTAACGCCTCAATACTCTGTTTTCTTTACGCCAATTCCGTGCAGTCGGGAAGGAAAATACAAGAATTACACCCTTCGACAGGCTCAGGGTGAGCGGGCATAAGTGCCCGCTTGTGAGTCGTATATAAGCATACATTCTGTGCGTGAGTGGTTGGATTATGCTTCGTGTGTGTGGTCGAGCGTGTATGTTGGAATACCGTAAACAGGGGTTTTCAGGGGCATAATATGAAAAAATGCTTTAAGTTTTGTGAAGATATGGTTAAGTCACGAAAATAGGGGTTTAAAATCCGATTTCTTTATGTAGACTTTGAAATATGAGAAGCGAAAGCAAAATAACAATCGAGAAAGCGGCAAGAATACTGGGCACCGACATAAACACCCTGCTCGACGAGATATGGGTTGTCGGAATCAATGTCCAGCACGACAGGGGAGTCGGAATCGACTTCATCAGCTCTGAGGACCTCGAAGACCTCAAGGCCAGTATGGAGGATGCCGAGAACTAAAGGCGGTAAGCGGTTCTCAGGCTTAAGGCTCGGGTCCTAAACGGCGGGTGAGTGCAGTTAATCACCGTCCGGCGACGGGATGAATACCGAGTAGATTCCGCGCAGGTCCCCGGCCTCAAAACCGTAGGCTTTATCCTCAGGATATTTCTCTTTGACGAATTCGGGGCGGCTGTCCTTCTCTCCGTGACAGATGAGGCAGGCGGGCTCGACGGTGATTCTGCGGAAGTACCTCACTCCCGGCTTTCCGTTCATTTCGGAGTAGGTCCAGATGCCCATGACGCTTTTGTCCTCCTGAAATATCCCGAAGACCTCCCGGCCCTCAATGTCGAGCTTGTGCGCGGGATTCCGGTATTTCTCCGCCATTTGAACGACAGTCCAGCCGTTTTCTTGCGCTATACGCCCGGCGTTCATGCCGACGGGTTTGCATACCTGTGCGAATGTCTCCCGGTCGGCGGATACGCCCTTTTCTCCGAAAGTGCCCGCAAGCCCCGAGCGCATGGCGTCGAGCGACTCTATCTCTTGTACCGCGCGGGAGAGAGTTTCGCTGCCGGGCGGCTCTGTATCCGCCGCCCCTAGCTGTGATATCGAGAATACTACAGCCGTTATGAGGAGTAATTTGGACATGGGGAGGAAGTATAACATGAGAGGGGATGGAAATTATTCCCTTTAAAAAAGGCGGAATAAAAAGGCAAAGATTGGATTTCTCACGAGGTTCATCCTGAGTTTATTGAAGGGTTCCGCAATTATAACATTAATAACTTCTTCTTTCCCTGGATGAAAAGAAGCAAAAATCACCGACTTAACAGAAATAGCTAAAAATAAATTACTACATCTAAAATATTTTAATTCTTCCGCAGCCCCAAAATATTTTTACGACTCCGTAATTTATTTTTTTGACGCAATTTCTGTAATGTCGGGAAAGAGAAAGGGCAAAAGACGAGATTCTGAAAGTTTTAGGTTGTGGCAGTTATGGTTGTGGAATAGTCATTTTTGAGCAATTTACTAACGGACCCGATTCCTCACACGCTCGAAATCGTTTGTGAATGTCGGGAAAGGAAAGACAAGATTGCCGCGCATTCTTCGAATGCTCGCAATGACGTCCTTCGGTTGGACTCAGGATGAGCGGGTTGGGGGAAGCGGCTTGCAGTGGTCTTAGTTTAACATTCTATAGCCTGTGAGAAGGCGCTCTACGTTGTCCATGTCCTCCGGCGTGAGAGTTGCGGATCTCTGCCGGATGAAGGCGGGGAGGTCTTCGGGGTTGAGCGTGACTACGCTCTCTTCACCGGGCCTAGCATTGTTCTCTACACGCATTCCGGGAAAGAGTATTACGGGGGTAACGGGAAGGTCTTTTCCAGTCGCTTCCATTACGGTGTTTCCGAGCCACGCGGCTTCCGCTTCCAGGTCCTGTACAGGATTGGGGATAAGCATGTAACCGTCCGCGCCCAGTACCGGGCCGAGATTCTCCACGACACCGCCGTCCTCTGCCGTGCCGTCCAGGGTCCTTGTCTCGACGGCGAAGACGCCCTTTTCCGAAATTAACACGTTACGCGGGCGCAGGCCCTGACGTACCTCGTCTTCGAGCACGCGGAATCCGTGTCCTCCGAGTCCCTCGGGCCAGTCTGCTGACTCATGACGCGCTCCGGGAAATACGTAATCCGCGCCGCTCGCGCGGTTCATTACCTCGTTATCGAAAGTTATTATTTTGTATACGCAAAAGGCGAGAATCATGCTGAGCGTTACACTCAGGACCGCGGGCGCCTGCGGGTATCCCGCCGCGTACTCGCGCCATTCGAACAGCAGGTAGAGGAGCAGAACGGACGAGAGCACAATGTAGAAGCTCCGGCTCGCGCCCCGGAGGTCTTCCGTTACGTGCCTGACTGCCCCCGCTCCGTGCGGAGAATTGTCTCTGTATTTATTTCCGGTCTTTAAAAATTCCATCATCTCTCCAATACTAAAAGTCTTTGATTAACTGCTCTTAACCTAATTATAAGGCCGAAATTTGAAAACCGGGTGAATTTTATGTTAAGGGCATGTGGAATTCAGGTATTTTGTAGCGGAAACGTTAGGTAAACTTGGAATTATGATTGATGAAACAAGCGTTCCACTTGAAAGGGCTGCCAGGATGCTGAACATCGGTATAGAGGGCCTCCTGGAGAGGGTTATCGAGCTCGGCATCGAGGTGAAGCATGACGAGGATACCGGGATAGAGTATATTACCGAAGAAGCCTTCAATGATCTCAAGGAAACAAAGAGCATAATCGATTGAAGGTTCAGGGTTGGTAATTAACCCTGATGTATCTCGAAATGTGATAGGCGGCGAGATGTTTGTCCTCGCGGGAGATAGTATCCGGCAGTTTCTTGATATAAGCGCAAAGCAGCTTTGGGTTTAGGACCAAGGCGGTGTTCGAGTTCGGCGGGACTTTGTTCTCTACAAACCAGCCGGGAAAAACAACAGCTGATTTTACTGAGAAGTATTTTCCAGTGGATTCCTTCAAAACATTTTTTAGCCAGCCGGCACCGGCATTTACTTGCGCGACGGGGTCAGGATTAAGTATATGTCCATCAGCCGTGATCACCGATCCGTCATATATAATTTTCGGGTTCCCTTTGACTGGTTTGCTTCTTGTTTTTGTCTCTACTACAAAGATCCCCTTTTCGGAAATTATTACGTGATCGAGATTGAACCCCGAGCCTACGATGTCATGAAAAATACTGCAGCCGATTTCTTTTAGGTTTTCCAGTTCCGCTGCAACTTCTTTTTCACCGTCCCTGCCGAGTTTGAGAGCCTCTAGTTCCTTCTTTGTTTTTCTGTACTTATATATTGAATATCCAATAAAGATTAAGGCTATAATGGTTACCTGTATCGGAGCCGGGGGCAGATTGCGAAAATCGCGCCACCATTCAAGGATCGCGAAGTAAGATAGAAATATGGCCGCTATAGCAATAGGCAAAAAATCTACATTAGCCAGATTGAAGATTTGTTGCTGAGTTGATTGTCCGGCCTCGCGGAGCGGCTTGTCTTTGAGAGGGGATTTCTTGGTTTTTTTACCCTTCTTTTTCGTCAGTTTCATAGAGTCTTAACTCGATTAGGCACTTCTTCTTTTAATTATAGTGCAGAAATTACGGGAGAGGTCTTAATCGGGGATGAAGATGGAGTAGGTGCCGTGGGAGGTCTCCGGCTCTTGTACTAGTTCAGAACTATGGTTCGGGAATGACAGGTAGTTTCACCCCGATCCTAACCTTCCCCCTCCCAGAGGGAAGGAAATAAAAGAAAGTCGAGATTGCTGCGGCTCCTTTACAGCCTCTCAATGACAAAAATAAGACACAGATTTCCTCTTCTTTTCCTTGATGAAAAGAAGCACACACATAGTGTGTTTTTTAAAAAAGAGGACGACTGCACGGAATATGGCTAAGAATCTTCTGTTAACGCTAAAATGTTTTAGTTGCACCGCTGTAGGCAAGGGCGTCCGATTTCTCACTTTGGTTTTATGACATTTTTAACAAGATAGACTGGATAATTTGCAGTCAGCCGAGGCCGACCAATTGCTCACTCACTCGCAATTGTTGATCGGAATCGTTCTGTAATGTCGGGAAAGGAAAAACAAGATTGCCGCGCTTCGCTCGCAATGACGGATTAACGAATGACATCTTTCGATACCTCGGTAAGCTCACTACCGGGATGAAGGGGTGTGGGTAGCCGTTCTATACGTAATGAAAAGGGCGAACTAATCACTGGAGGTGATAACGTTCGCCCCACGTTTTAAAATATTTACCTAACAGGTCCGGATAGTTTCCCTGCGGGTTTCAGGCTATATCTTGCTCAATGCCCTTGGAGGGTTTGAACTTTAACACCTTCTTGGCCGGAATGTGTATAGATTCGCCTGTCGCGGGGTTGCGTCCCATACGGGCTTTTCTGTCTACCAGCTTGAAAATACCGAGGCCCGTAAGCGGAGCGCTTCCATCTTTTCTGAGACCGGTAATGATGCCATTCACAACAGAATCCAGAACATCGCTCGCCTGGCTGCGGCTGATCCCGGTTTTTTCCGCTATGTGCGCAATCAAATCACTCTTGGTCATAACCATACCTCCTGATTCTAATTGTACTACAAAAATTTTTTTTTATCTCTTGTTTTTTCATTTTTTTATTTTTTGTTTTTTTTATCAGTCCCTGCGCGGAATCAACGTGTGCTTCGGTGAATTACTCGGTGGGGCCGGGGAAATCCCGGCTCGGGCGGCGGGTCATTCGCGCGCGGATGTGATTATTATATGCGTATCGTTAAATTGCGGCACCTTCATATGCTGTTGGATTTATGATCGATAAACACATCGTACATCAGGCTTATTGCCTCTGTCAAATGGCGATTTTAAAGTATGGGCGGTATGAGACAAGGCTTGCGATGCGCGGGGCCTTGAGGCGGTATTGGGAAACGTGCTTGCGGAGGGGAGGGTGTTCGCTTAATATCTACTTAGAGGTCGAGTAAAATGATAGTCTGCCCTGAATGCGGATCGGAGGATGTAGTCCCGATAGTGTACGGTCTGCCGACCCCTGATACCTTTGAAAGCGCCGGAAGGGGCGAGATAAGGCTCGGTGGTTGCGAAATCGAGGAAGACTCTCCGACGCTTATTTGTAAATCGTGCGGGCGCGAATGGCAGGACAAACCGTTCGATGATTTTTAACATCTGCTGAGGTAGATGAGTATGAAAGGAGGATGAGAGAATATGCGTTTTACTTTAGTATTAATAGCGGTTCTGCTGTTGTCCGCGGGAGCCGCGGCTGCGGGAGAGGCGAAAGGGACGGTCAGCTACGAGGGGAAGATTATCGAGCCCAAGTACGCCTATTTTATCAAGGGGCCCGATGTGATCGAGCCCGGGATGACGGTAAGGATTCTCATACTTTCAGCCGAGGATATAAGCGAAAAGATCGACTCATGCGACACGGTGAACTGTGTTGACGGCTGGGTGAAGGAGGGGATGACGATGCAGTTCGAGACTGGGCCGGTAGTCTATTACTGGGTATCGCTCAAGGGAGGCACGCTTCAGTATTCAGGCGCTACTCACAAGAGCGTGTTCCGGCCCACTGCCGACACGGACGGCAGGCTCGCCGGAAAAATCAAATTCGACGATACTCCGGACGGCGGGGGTAAGGCGGATGTGGAGTTCGACGTGAATCTGACGAAGGAATTCGGCGCCGCGCATTAGAGATTTTTTATTGCACTATTGCAATATTATTTTCTTCCAATGATAAAGAGAAGACAAAAGACTTACTTCTTTTCCTAGATGAAAAGAAGCAAAAATCACCGACTGCACAGAATATAGCTAAAAACTGATTACTAAGGCTAAAATCTTTTAATTCCGCCACGGCCCCAAAAAGATTTTTACGCCTTAATAATCAATTTTCTTAACGCCAAATATCGCAATATGAAATATGGAAGCCAAGAAAGTTGGAGGCTAGCCTTTAGGATAAAAACGACCGATTCCTCGGCACGCTCGAAATCGTTTGTGAATGTCGGGGAAGGAAAAGGAAAAAGGCGAGATTCTGAAAGTTTTGGGTTAATGCACCTATGATCGAAGAACACTTGCCCGGTTGCAATCTGCCAATGGGTCCGGCTACTGATTTGCCTGCTCATCAATAAAGCGGCGGCAGTCGGGGACAATAAATTCCTTCCCTATAACGTCGCTTTCGGACTTCAGCATTTCGGTGAATATGCCTCTGTAGTCGTTATCCACCGAGGCGTCGTCAACGCGGAGCATGCATGTGTCGGAGTCGAGCGTGCCGCGCGAGCTCACGTAAACTGTATGGTCGTATAACACGTACTCGAAAGGGTTTCTCATGACGTGCCGGTTTCTGAGGGCGGCTGTGCCGGTCACGGCGTAGCGGTCTTTTCCGGCAGGTGTGAGTATAAGGCTCTTGAGCGTGCCCTCCCTTTCGTTCCCGATACAGTTAAGCCGGCAGAACGAGCTTATTTGCTCGTCGAGTATCGTCTCCCTTATCACCTGTTCCTTTACGTCCTTCGCATTGAGGACGCCCGCCGGGAATAAGAGGAGCACACAAAAAACAACTGCGGCGTATTTGTGCTTTGGTTTTTCGGGCATGAGCAACTTGTAAAAGTTTAACGTATAGTTCGCGGGATACTACAGGAATTTTTGAAATGGGGAGAAAGATATTGAGACCGGGGGATTTGGAAAGAAGCACACAAATAGTGTGTTTTCTGAAAAGACGACGACTGTACGGAATATGGCTAAGAATCTTCTGTTAACGCTAAAATGTTTTAATTCCACCTCTGTAGGCAAAGGCGTCCGATTTCTCAATTTGGTTTTATGATATTTTTAACAAGATAGACTGGATAATTTGCAGTCAGCCGAGGGCGACCAATTGCTTACTCACTCGCAATTGTTGATCGAAATCGTTCTGTAATATCGGGGAAGGAAAAGGAAAAATGCGGGATTGCCGCGCGGAGTTTATCCTGAGATTATCGAAGGGCTCGCAATGACGGGATATTGGCTGGCGGAGGGCAGGGAGGGGGGAAATGAAAGACGGCATCCTTCGATTTAACTCGGGATGAGTGGGCTTGAGTGCGCCCGCTGAGTATATCGGGGGGTTTTCGTGGAAATCGTCCTTTGACTGCACACTTCGTGTGCGCTCAGGATGAGCGGGTTTTTTATCCACTGCCGATGATATTCGCAAGAGTGCCGAAGATATCGAATATGAGCGCAGATTCTGTGCAGAAATCGTAAAGACACACTACGCGTGAAAAAAATAGTGATTAGGGGGTTGGTATGGGTTATATTTGTATCTATTAATTGGAACATGCGGAGGAATTTATGAAATTGGCAATCAATATTTTACTGCCTGCCGTATTACTCGTGTTTATTTCAGCGTGGGGCGTCCCGTCGATGAACGCACGCGCGGCTAATTCGCCGCTCGGGGATAATGTCAGCCCGATATCCGACGGCGGATTTCCCGGTGACTTCCTGGAGCCGAGAGAAGAGGGCTGCATAGAGACGTGCCAGCTGCAGGAAGACTATTACGACGATCAGGACTACGGCGAAGAAGGGTACGAAGAACAAATTGAAGAACCGTACGAGGAAGAGCCGATTTATGACGACCAAGCTGAGGAGCAGTACGACGATGACTACGGAGACCCTGAGTACGGAGACGAAGTTTACCCGGAAGAGGAGCCTTATCAGGAAGAGGGTTATGAGGAACCGTTTGAGGATCCGCAGTATTAATTCTTATGCGTAGATAATAAAATTTAAATGGAGGATGGTTTGCTGTCTTTTATCAGGCGGCGGCCAAAGAAGGCTTGCCGGTGCGGAACGGGGATGGAGGATGTTTATAACTACCCTTGTCTACTCTTTATTATTGAGAGGGACAAAAATCCACTCATACGACCGGAATCAAATTCTTTAAGAACGCCGAGGGGTAATGAATTCTCGCGCCCTGGAGTTTACGGGTACGTTTGAGGAAGACTGCGCAAGTAAAGCTAATTATCCTGAGCGAGGCGTTTTCTGAGTGCGATGAAGCCGACAATGCCGAGTAGGGCAAACATAGCAATCATTCCCCATTCGCCGAGGGTGGGTACGCTGCTCACAACAACCTGTTCGATGCCCGCAAACGCATCTGCCGCTGATAGCGCAATAACAGCTATAAGCGCAAGGATTACTCTCATAATTTTCCCTTCGGAGATATGTAATTCCAGTTAATAATCATTACGGATTATTCACATCGTACTATAAAGGACGAACAGGCGTCAACTATTTGTGTTCAGGGGGATCGAAGAAGAAGCTTCTGTCCGGCCGGATGTATTTATGGCGCAAGGCAAAGCGCTTTTTATTCGGCCGGGCAGTCGTTCAGCTCGCAGTCTCCTCCGCGCCCTATTACGTAGCTGCAGACAAGCTCGCCGTTACAAAATACGGTCTCTCCTCCGCACGTTTCGATTATCTCTTCTGCGCAGACTTCTTCTTCGCACGGAGGGGCTTCCCCGGTGTATTCGACTAACTTGTCGAATATTCTTCCACAGGCTTTAGGGTTTGCTCTGGGCTCTTCGGAGTCGCAGTCCATCGCCTCACAGTAAGCGTGGCAGAGGCCTCTGGGCGCTCCCTCCAGGATGTTGCAGGGCGTTTCGGCTGGAGGAACCTGGGAATAAGCATCGTACGCCCCAGGAACAATAATCATAAATGAGCAAAGAAATGCTGCAATAAGTGTATATTTCACATATGTATTCATTTTGACGCCCCCGAAACGAATATCTTTGTTAGATAGAGCCGATACAGAAACAGCTATGATTAAATATAGATTCGGTTTGTATTTAATGCAACAGCCCGCGGTTGGCGCACCCGTAAAGGGTATCCGGACAGCCGCTGATTCAGCCCCCGCGGTTTATGCGAATCAGTTAATTAATCCTGCGAATCGGGCATAATAGTTAAAGTATATTAAGGGAGAGTCCAGACATGAAAAGATCAAATTCAATTTCATTAATCATCTTGATATCAGGCGTTTTGCTTGCCGCAGTTCTCGTAGCGGGATGCGGCGTGAAGCCCGCAAGCGACGGAGACTCGGGGACCGGCGGCAAGGCGTCGTACAGCGCAGCTCAGGAGGAGAGGGGTAAAGAATTGATAGAGGAGTGGAAGTGTAATTTCTGTCATACGCCTGAGGTTGCGGGGCCTGGAGGAAAGGCGGCTCCCGATCCCGGCAGGCTTTTGTCAGGGCACCCCGCCGACGAGAAAATACCGGAGATGGGGGACATGATAATGGGTACGGCGGAGTATCTGGAGTTTCTCGATAACCTGGATAACACCGTCTGGGCTTCGGACGACAGGCTGGTGTTTTCCGCGAATATCACTCCAGACAATGAGACCGGGATAGGCGCGTGGACAGAGGAGATGTTTGTGGAGACCATGCGGGAGGGCAGACACATGGGACTCGGAAGGAGAATACTATATCCTATGCCGTGGCGGGAGCTCGGAGAGCTTGACGACGCGGAGCTGACAGCTATATACGCCTATCTGCGGACGGTAAAGCCCGTAGAAAACAGGGTGCCGCCTCCGGTGATGTTGTTCCGGTGAGGGGTAACGGGGGTCGTCTTTCGACCGGGCTCAGGATGAAGGGGCTTGAAAAAGGAGATTGCCGCGCTCGCTTAATACGCTTCGCTCGCAATGACGGGGTATTGTTTGACTGAGGGGAGGGGAGAAATCGTCCTTCGACTGCACACTTCGGGTGCGCTCAGGATGATTGGGTTCTTTACACACTTGTGATGGTATACTACGGGGTCACACAGAAATCTAGAATGACACTACGTGTCCGCTCAGGATGAGCGGGTAGGTCCCCCCCCATCCTAACCTTCCCCCACGTTGGGGGGAAGGAAATGAAATGATGACATCCTTCGATAGCACACTTCATGTGTGCCGCTGCGGGCGTATTTCGGACATAGGTCTAATATGAGGTGTATAATTATGGGGCACGGCGCATTGAAACCGGGCTTATTATGTAGTAAAATCGGCAATAGGGGATTACTAAATTATTTTAAAGGAGGATATTAAGATATGGAGAGATTATCACTGGTCAATACTGTATTAACGGGCGCTCTGTTCGGCGCTTTTATGCTTTTTGTCTTCACAGGCACGGGCTACGCTCAGAACGATATGGCGCCGGCGGAGCCGGTGGGAATGACCTGCGCTTCACAGGAAGGAATATCCTGCTCGGAGAGATGCGGGCCCGCACGGATGAGCGCTGTCGAGGCGGCGGGAGTAGAGGTGGTGGAGATGGCCGAGAGCCAGCAGATGAGTATGCTCGCAGGTAGGCCGCTCGACTTCACGGCGCGCTGCATGCCTGGATACATCGCCATCGGCGGCGGTTACTCGATCGTTCCGGATGGTTCAACTATCAACATGAAAGAGGTACGCGTGTCCTCGAGCATGGCCGACAACACCAACCCGAGCGGCTGGACCGGATGGAAGGTATCCGTTTTCCGCAATGCGGGAGCGGGAGCGCCTGATAACTGCCTTAAGGTGGAAGTTCGCGCTTATTGTGTGAAGGGCGGCATGTAAACACTGTTCATTGAGACTGCGGGCGGGCAAGATGTCCGCTCCGCATTAACAATCGAATTTAACCGGATGTTGCTCCCCTG
This sequence comes from Deltaproteobacteria bacterium, assembly GCA_040223695.1. Classification (NCBI taxonomy): domain Bacteria; kingdom Pseudomonadati; phylum Myxococcota; class Myxococcia; species Deltaproteobacteria bacterium. Next base: position 10,694 of record JAVKFU010000003.1, on the reverse strand, counting down.
TTCCGCCTTATGGCGGAGCGGGGGATTTTTTTGCGCTTAATATGGGCTCCTATTCGGGAGTGATGAGGATCCACGATTAGTCGTAGGGGGAAAAGGGCGGGTGGGGAAGGCAGGATTGGCGGCGGAGCTGGGGGAGAAATCTAATATGAGCGCGGATTATTCGCTTTGCAATAGAGGGAACGTTAAATATACTTTAGACTAAATATTTTAACCATAGATAAGGAGAGATCATATGAGATATACGATTACGACGCTGATTATGCTGATATTCGCCGCCGCTTCCTTTGCCGGGGCTGAGGCGGAGGATATGACGTTAGAAGTTACGCCCGGAAAGTATGAGATCAAAAAGGAGACGAGCACTAACCTGAAGCCGGAGCCCATGACGAGGACGGAGGAAACGTGTATAACCGAATCAAAATTCGATCCGCAGGCCGCTCTGCCGGATAGAGAAAACTGTTCTGTCAGCAATATGAAGAAAAAGGGCAACAATGTTACTTTCGATATCGATTGTAAAGGCGGCACTCAGATGCTCCCCATGAGGGGCACGGCTGAGTACGGCACTACGCAAACGACGCTTAGCTGGAAATTAAATATGAAAGGAATGATGGAGGACCAGGAAGTTACGGTCAACAGTAAGGGTAGCGGCAAGAGAATCGGCGACTGCGATTAGGAGCGCGCTTGGCGTCTACGACGGGGGCATCCGTCGTAGGGCCGGGGAAGAGATGGCCGGCGCCAATTCTGTAATGTTGGGGAAGGAAAAAACAAAAGACGAGCAGTTCGGGAATTGCTTGCTAATGATATTTAAGGGAGTACCGCTGCGAGTTGCCGCTCATACAAAAGCAATATATTTTCTTTTCCTTGATGAAAAGAAACAAAAATCACCGACTTAACAGAAATAGCTAAAAATAAATTACTTCATCTAAAATATTTTAATTCATCCGCATCCCTAAAATATTTTTACAATTCCGTAATTTATTTTTTTAACGCAATTTCTGTGAATGTCGGGAAAGAGAAAGGGGGATTCTGAATCGGTGTTCGGGATGACGTTCTTTGTTCAGCAGAGGAGTAGGGGAAAGGGGTGCACCCTTCGTTAAACTCAGGGTGATCGGATTTTGGAAAGAAAAATCCGCCCTTGGTTCGGTTACAAATATGCAGTGCCGCAAATAATCAGCTTCCGTACCATTCTTCAAGGGCGTCCGGTTCTTGAATTTGGTTTATGACATCTGTACGAGGATGGCCTGGATAATTTGTCATTAGCCGAGGGCGTCCTGTTCCTCCCGTTAGTAGAAATAGTCCCCCCTGTAACAGTGAGGGAAAGAATGATAATATCCGGCGAGTGAATCTACGGACTCAAATATTTCCTGTAAAGTGTTAAAATAAAAACCGCGTATCAAATTTCCCTGATAAACCCGGAGGTTGTCTATGAGGTTCCTGACTAGTTGTGTGCTACTGAGCGTGCTTGTCTTTTGTTCCTGCGCGAAAAATCCTACAGTTGAAGTGGACGGCATATGTGAAACGGGACTCAGGGTCGCCGTCGCCGACGTATTTACGGGCGCCGCGGTGAAGCTGGCCGAGGATTTCTCCAGGCGCACGGGGAACCGAGTCTGCATAACGACCGGCGCGAGCGGCGAGCTTGTGGAGAAGATACGTCTGGGCTTCGAGTATGAGGTATTCATGTCGGACGATACCGAGCATCCCGAACTGCTCGTTTCGGAAGGGCGGGCGGACTCCCTTGTAGTCTACGCGCTCAGCACCATTTCGCTGTACAGCACGTATTGGAAGCTTAACCGAACGGGAGAGGAGTATTTAAGATCGGGTCAGTTTAACAGGATCGCCGTTGTGGATCCTGAAAAGTCTCCGCATGGCAGGGCCGCCGCCGAGGCGCTTGAGAGCATGGGGCTTTACGAGAAGGTGAGGCACAAAGTCGTTTACGGTGAGAGCATCGTGGGAACGCTTGCGCTCGTGAGGGCAAAGGAGGCTGAGGCGGGATTCGTGGCGTACCCCGAACTCCGGGACAAGGACAGGAGGTGGGCGTGGCCGATTCCCGAAGATATGCACGAGCCGATAGAGCAGGCGGCCGTGGTACTTGCCGGGTCAAATGAAAAAGAGGCCGCGTCCCTGTGGATGAAATACATTGTCAGCGAAGCGGGCAGGGGGATTATACGAAAAGCCGGATACAGACTCGGAGAGAGCGGGGCGGAAAGGGAATAAAATGGAGTATAATTGGAAATCAGAATGTGTTGCTACGAACGCATTTATGTATGGAGCGGAGGGATAGAATGATAAAACGACTGATGCTTACTATAGCGATTTTATTCGGAGCCTGCGCTGTCTTCGCCAACGCCGGGCACGTGATAGATGATTCGAAAAATCCCCGGTATCTGTTCATTCTGACCGCCGACACGGGTTCGTTCAAGGACGGGAAACTGACTCTGAATGGAATTCCTATTGTGGCTTTCTATGCGCTTGGCGTGAAAAGGGAGGCCGGGCATTTCTTTGTCGAAGACTTTATCAAGATATGGAATACCAAAGCCGTTCTTCTCAAGGCCGACCCCCCGAACGGCACACTCAACGTCGTGGAGGACGGAAAATCTTTCAGCTGCGTGATTGAGCTTTCCGACCCCGGGGCGGGAGTGAATGCAATCACGTTCAGGGCTCGTGTTCTGGAAGGGGAGCTTCCGGATTCGTTCGGCCCGTCCTCGCTCTTTCTGGATATGAATGTGAAGTCCTCACTTGGTACGGAGAATTAGAAGAGCTTACGGAGATTGCCGGTTAGGCGTATGAGTTGCAGGGAATTTTAGAATCACGCAATGTGCGTGTCTCAGCACTACTATAATTACTCGGCATAACGAAGCAAGGTGCTATCTGTGGCTTCCCTGGCCTTTGATCTTCCCTCTTTTCTTTCTGCTCGACAGTTTTTCTATATTTTCCTCGGCGACTTCATTGAGACTGATGCCGAGCTCGGAGCAGCAGTTCGATATATACCAGAGCACATCCCCAAGCTCCTTCTTAAGGTGAGTCTTCCTTTCTGCGGTTATGGCTCCCGAGTCGTCGCGCATTACTTTTTTCGCGTGCTCTGCTACTTCGCCCGCCTCCCCGTTGAGTCCGAGCGCGACGTAGGCGAAACCGTATTCGTTTCCCCTGTGGGGATATATGGCAAAGCTTCTGGCCTTTCTCTGATATTCCTGAAAATTCATATGACCCTCTCCTCCGATAATATGGTAAGGTCATAATAATACATGACCCGGCCGGAAAGGGCGTTTAACGCATATGAGCCGAAAGCCGGTCAATCCGTACTGTGCGAATCAATAAGCGTGAAGCGCTCATAGCTTACAGGCTCACGCCAGAGCGGTTTCAATTTCTCAAGGACCTTTTCCCTCTCCTCATGACTGTGCCAATCCTCCACGCTGTGGCTTTTCTTGAAGAAGGAGACAGCCAGGGTCACGCTGTTCTCGGGATCAGCCAGGAAGTAAGTTGCCCTCGACTGTCCTGAAGCGGTCATCGCCTTGCCGAATCCCTCGACCTGTATCTTTTTACCTTTCTCGAAATCCTCGGGTTTATACTTGATCGTATAGATGACTACCTCATCGCCCGGCTCGGGCACGTAGGCGGCTTCCTCCTCCGCTCCGCCCTTGGGGGCAAAGGTAAGAAGCGCAAGTAACAGTGACATACTAAAAAAAAGGATAAATGACTTCATCTGCTATTCCTCCATGAAATGTTTGCTCTAATAATACTTCCTCACGCGCGGCGGGACTATAGAGATGTGTGACGGGCGGAGTTTATCCCCTCCATCCTAACCTGTTTTGGGTTTGGGAACATTGTACCGGAATTTAAAGAGCATAAGTGGTTGTTAGGTAATGGCGTTCGGTTCTTACATATATTCAGAACCGTCCCTGCGAGGTGGAAGGAATAAAAAGCAGATTTCTCTCGTTGGTCGAAATGACAGCAAAAGATAAAGCATTATATTTTCTTTTCCTTGATGAAAAGAAACAAAAATCACCGACTTAACAGAAATAGCTAAAAATAAATTACTTCATCTAAAATATTTTAATTCATCCGCATCCCTAAAATATTTTTACGATTCCGTAATTTATTTTTTTAACGCAATTTCTGTAATGTCGAGAAGGGAAAAGATAAAAGACTGGATTTCTCACGGAATTTATCCTGAGTTTGTCGATGGGTTCGAAATGACGGGGTATAGACGGCGGAGGAGTCTCGTAGAAATCGAGTATATACACAATGTGCGCGCATACCGTAGAAACGACTGTTAAGCGAATTATGGAGCGCTGTATGTTTATTTTACGCACGCGTTAAGTTAAGATGAGGTCTGAATGAGAACACTTGTTTTGGGAGATGTTCACGGAAACCTGAAGGCCCTCCGGCAGGTACTGAAGCGCTCGGCATTCGATGCGGAAAGGGACAGGCTCGTATCACTGGGCGACCTGTATGACGGGCATCCCGAATCGGCCGATTGCGTGGAGCTTCTGACCGGGGTGAAGAATTTTATCTGGGTGCTTGGAAATCACGACGAGCAGGTGAGGAGGTGGTTCAGGGACGACTGGAAAGGAAATAAAAAAAAGAAGAAACGGTGGCTTAAAAGGGGAGGCGGGAATACCATCCTGTCTTATCTCAGGGACGGGAAGCTGAGGAAGAAGCTGTTCAAGCGTCACGCCGGGTTCATCGAGCGCGCCGTCCTCTATTTCATAGATGAGAAGAACAGGCTCTACGTCCACGCCGGTCTCGACTGGGGCTATCCTGTCGATAAACAGCGGAAGGAGAGAAATTACTACCGAGGGAGAGATACTTTTACTATTGAGTCAGTCCGCCGTGAGGAAGCGGGGGAGAAATTTCCCTACGAGTACGTATTCATAGGGCATACGGCTACGAACGAGATGTATCCTGACTGCAGGCCGGTCAGGCGCGCTAATCTCTGGAACCTCGACCAGGGCGCCGGGAAGGACGGGAAGCTCACGATAATGGATGCCGATACCTTTGAGTACTGGCAGAGCGGCGGATAGCATGTGCGGGCCACGGGGAGCATTCAGAGTCAGGAGGCGTTTCTATATCCTGGCCGCGGGGAAGAGAACTCATGGAAGCGCGCAGTGCGTGTGTCGCGGCATGGACGCATCATAGGGGTTCATAGAGTTGTCTCTTTTCATTAGCGGAATCAGGGGTTAAATTAACTCTTTCTACATCAGATAAATTCAAGGGAGGGATCAATGAAAACCATGATTATTATACCGGCGCTGGTATTAATATTTGGAATCAGCGCTCTACTCGCAAGCGCAAACCCGGTGATAAACGAGGCTGACGCGCCGAAGTTTCTTTTCACTATGGGCGCGAAGTCCGGGTCTTACAAGGACGGAAAGCTGACACTCAACGACGTGCCGCTGGTTGTCTATTTCTCGGACAGGCCTCACAGAATATCCGGGATGCTGAGCCTCGAAGTATTCGCTCAGGGCTGGGGCCAGGGACCCGACAGCTTCAAGGCGGACCCGCCGAACGCAACGCTGTCGATAATGGGCAAGGATGGTGCTAACAATGTTGTCGTCGAAATTTCCGATCCTAATGCCGATGTCATGAAGGGCTCGATCACTTTTAACGTCCGCGTGCTTGAAGGGGAAATACCCGTGAGCTTTGGTACCGCGACGCTTTTTGTGGATAGCCTGGGCCAAATATCACATTTCTGAATTGGGTTGAAAAATGAGATTGCCGCGCTCGCTTAATACGCTTCGCTCGCAATGACGGGGTATTGTCTGACTGAGGGGGGGCATCATTCGACTGCACACTTCGTGTGCGCCCGCTGGTGATAAGCAGAGGAGCTTTGCCCCCCACCTTAATCCTCCCCCCTTACATGGGGGAGGAAAATGGAAAGATGAAGACGAGATTCTGAATCAATCCTGAAATGAATTCAAGATGACGGAATTTCTTTTGGCGGAGGAGTTTCGCAGGAATCGCAGAATCAGAATACGTTTGCGGGCGGGTCGAATATGATGCTTAGGTTATATGGCGCAAGGCAAGTGAAGGCGTCCAGCTGCTCTTATTCATCGCAACTGTCCCCCATCCTGACCTTCCCCCTTCCACGGGGAAGAAAATTAATTTTACGAGGCAAGGATGGCGGAGGAGCTTCTGAGAATTCGTAGAATCACACCTTGCGCGCGCGTGCGCTGGTATAATATTTTCCGAAAGGAAGACAAATGCGGACGCTCGTTATTGGGGACATACACGGGAATTTAAGGGCGCTCAAGCAGGTGTTTGAGCGCGCGGATTTCGACCCGGCCGGAGACAGGCTCATATCTCTGGGAGATGTTTACGACGGACACCCTCACTCCGCCGGGTGTGTGGAGGAGCTGCTTAAGGTGAAGGATTTCGTCCTGTGTATGGGGAACCACGACATGCACGCGCTTAACTGGATGAGGGAGGGGCGGGTAAATCCGAGCCCCGGAGAGGAGTGGGACGAGGACGACCTTGTATCTATCGTAGAATCTTACCGGAGACCTGACGGCGCGCTCGACGAGGGGCTTATTCAGAGGCATGCCGGATTTCTGGAACGCGCCCTGCCTTATTATATAGACGCGGGCGGGAGGCTCTACGTTCATGCGGGGATAGACTGGGAATATCCCGTGTACGCGCAGCCTGACAAGTCCGTCTATTATTACGACAGAAAAACATACGCCGAGCACGCTGTGCAGCACGAGCATCGCGGTACGAAATTTCCATTCCGCGACGTGTTCATCGGACACACTAAAACTCTTGAGGACCGCCCGGACGGGAAGCCCGTAAGGCGCGCGAACCTCTGGAACGTCGATACCGGCGCGGGAAGCTACGGCAAGCTTACCATCATGAACGTCGAGACTTTCGAGTACTGGCAGAGCGACTGGGGAGCCGAGCTTCGTACCGGGGAAAAAGAGCTTAGTATTTAGCTCTTCATGTGATAATCTTTATTCACCTTTTTCCGCTAAACGGTTTATTCGTGAACGGCCCGGATATAAATCAGGCTCAATGATACTGAGGAGATCTTCGAGGGAATGACTTTTAAGCACATACACGTAATAGTGAACCCCGTCTCGGGGCCGGACCCGGTTCCAATTGATATGATTAGCGAGAAGCTTGAGGCTTCGGGCGCGGCCTGCAAGATAAGAGAAACAGAGCCGGACTTGAGCCCGCGCGAGCAGGCCCGGGCTGCTGTGGAGGATGGAGCCGATCTAGTGATTGCCGTGGGCGGAGACGGCACGGTTCTCAAGGTGGCGGAGGGTCTGATCGAAAGCGGAGTGCCGCTGGGAATAATACCTGAGGGAACGGCGAACGTATTTGCAACGGAGCTCGGGATTCCGGCCAACAGCGGAGAGGCGCTCGATTTGCTGCTCGAAGGCGAGACAGTTATAAGGAGCGTGGATACAGGGACGGTCGGCGGGGAGAGTTTTTTGCTAAGGGTGGGGGTCGGGCTCGAGGCCGCAATGACTGTGCTCACCGAGCCCGAGCTCAAGAGCCGCTTCGGGAGTCTGGCATATATATGGACGGCTATAAAGCTGGGGAGGAAAATGAAGCATACCCATTATGAACTTGAGCTTGACGGTAAAAGGAAAGTGGTCAAGGGTGTAACATGCGTGATATGCAACTCAGGCAACCTGGGGCTTCCGGGCGTACAGCTCATGCCGGAGATGGACCTTTCGGACGGCTATCTAAACGTAGTGGTCATTAAACAGGCTACTCTCAGAACGGTTGGCTCGATTATATACCATGCTCTTTCGGGCGTCGTCTCCGACGAGAAGGTGAATGGAGAGAGAAGGTGTTATACCCTCTTTAGCTGTCCGGCGAAAGAAGTCACCGTCGCTCCCTTCCCCGAGCAGATAGCGGCCAGGGACGGTGAGGAAATACACTCGGGCTTTCCGCTCACGATAGGGGTGAGGCATAAAGCTCTTCTCGTAGCAGTACCGGCTCGTTAGACTAACTAGATAAGAATGAAGATTTTTACCGAATTAAGGAGACTTTACTACCACTTCAGGTATCAGGGGTTCCGCAAGGGTATACTCGCTGCGTACGACAAACTGGTTCGATGGCGGACCGGCGGGCCCTGGATGAAATTCGCCGTACTCTCGGACAAGCTCTGGATAGGAGGGCAGCCCAGAGGGAGGGGTATAAAGTCGCTTGTCAATAACGGGGTTACAGCCGTGATAAACATGAGAAGCGAATATGACTACGCAAAAAAAGCCCATTTGCACAAGCTCAAATATCTCCAGCTTCCGACGGACGATAACGGCGCGCCCGAGATCCGGGACATCGAGACGGGTGTGAATTTCATAACCGAGGAACTCGAAAACGGAGGGAGGGTTTATATACACTGCTGGGAGGGGATTGGAAGGAGCGCAACTATGGCGGCGGCATACTACGTAAGCCTTGGGAAGACACCGGAAGAAGCGTGGGATGGGATAAGGAAGGTCCGCCCGTTCATAAGGCCGACAGCGAGTCAGATGAAGCGTCTCGAGGAATATTCACAAAAGTTCTGATTTGCAGTCTTACAAAATTCAGGTACGGGCCCGTTTATACATGCGTTTATAAGTCAGTCTGTAAATAAAGGGCGCGAGGAAATTACGCGCCCCGTAACGCATAAGACTTTTATTTGCTTCTTGTAACGCTCTTTCTGGTAAGCTTTCTTTTGGCCGCGGTCTTTTTAGCCGTGGCTTTCCTCGGAGCAGCCTTTTTAGCCGTCGACTTTTTAGCGGCGGTTTTCTTCTTCGGAGCGGCTTTCTTGGCTGTAGACTTCTTTGCCGCAGCCTTCTTCGGAGCAGCCTTTTTAGCCGTCGACTTTTTAGCGGCGGTTTTCTTCTTCGGAGCGGCTTTCTTGGCCGTAGACTTCTTTGCGGCAGGCTTGGCTTTTACGCTTGCTGCTTTTGATACCGTTTTAGAGGTTCTTTTAGCGGCCGTTTTTTTCGGGGCCGCCTTCTTCGCTGCGGTCTTTTTTGCCGCAGGCTTTTTAGCTTTTGCTTTTATCGCCATTTAACTTTCTCCTGTTTAATTTTTTTTCCGAAAATATTTAAGAACTGGTCCGGGTTGTCTCACGGCTTTCAAATCAAGCCGCTCAAGTCATCCCGTCAAACAACGACAACTGATACTGCGATTGTATAGACGGGTTCTATGTTTTCATCTCATCCTCCTCCATTTGTCAAAATTATTGTCATCATACACAAATTACAGGTATTTGTCAACTAAAAATTCTGTTAATGTATCTGTCACACCTGCTTGATTTATCTGACAGACCGATTATATTTAATTAACATGTATTAAGATATTGGAGAACGGGTCAATGGTCGGAAAAAACGGGGTAACAAACGGAAGTTCCGGTAAGGAAGGAAATAAACCGGATAAGGGCAAAAAGCGGAGTCCGAACTATCCTTGCATAGATCTTGAAAAAGCGCTTGAGCTTACGGAAAAGATTTACAGCGCCGACAAGCGCGCGCCTATCCCCGTGGAAACGCTGATTTCCAGGTGGGGATTGCCCAAATATAACAGTTATGTGAGGCAGTTAATTGCCGCGCTCAGCTACTACGGATTAATAAATTCAAGCGGAAAAGGTGAGAATAGGAGAATATCCGTTTCGGACAGGGCTTACAGGATACTTGAAAACGCCGGTAACAGAGAAAGCCTTATAAAAGAGGCGGCTCTTGAGCCGAAGATATTCGGAGAGGTCTGGCAGCATTACAGATCACGGGGGCTTCCGAGTAATGAAGTGCTTGAACGGGATCTTGTCTGGCAGCAGAGCTTCGCTAATATCAGATTTACTAAAAACGGCGCGAAGGCCTTTATCCGTAACCTTAAATCCACCATAAACTTCGCGGAAATCGAGCCGGATGAGGTTGTTTACCGTAAGGAAAACGGGTCCAGCATAATGGATACGCTTATGAATGTGAACAGCTTAATGAACGCCGCTGGTTTCAGAAGGGTGGACCTTACGCTCGGGAGCGGAGCCGTGGCGACTGTACAAATACCCTCGTCTATCACCGAGAAAGAGATCGAATACCTGCAGGACGGTATCAGGCTCATAAAGGGCGATCTTTTCCCGGAGATGAATAGTAAGAATAGCCAGTCATAAAAGCTGGATAGGCGAATTAGTTAATCCCGTGCTTGAAGTCGCGCTGAATTTCCTGATTCATAGAAACAGGATTGATTGTAAGCTGACTGGTATTTTTACGGCAAGGTCGTATTTCCATCCCTTCAAAGAAAACGGGTACTTATAATAGAATAGCCGGCTTCCGTACAGTTGCCTAATATAATATTGACAAGCTGTCTGACAGGTGAATAAAACTGTCAGACGGGCGGAGCCGTTGGCATCCGACTTCTCTTGTTTATCGAGGCCGTTGTAAGGATAAAGCAAAGGCAAAAATTATATTTTCTTTTTCTTGATAAAAAGAAACAAAAATCACCGACTTAACAGAAATAGCTAAAAATAAATTACTTCGTCTAAAATATTTTAATTCCCCCCTAATTACATCCTAGTTTAGTGGATAGAAACTAATGACATTATTGCTTATGGAAAAGGGCGTCCGATTCCTCGCTTGTTCGGGATCGTACCCTAAAATATTTTTACGATTCCGTAATTTATTTTTTTAACGCAATTTCTGTAATGTCGGGAAAGGAAAAAGACGAGATCCTGAATCGGTGTTCAGAATGACTGCTAAAGATTAAGGACTGGATTT
>JAVKFU010000002.1 GCA_040223695.1 Deltaproteobacteria bacterium | reverse complement strand
AGAATGACGGATTTAAGATTGCCGCGCTCCGTTTCACTGCGCTCGCAATGACAGGGAAAGGATTAAGACGGGATTTCTCCCGGAGTTTATCCTGAGTTTATCGAAGGGGTCGAAATGACAGGATAGAGGAGGCTGAGGAGTGGGCTAAAGAGAGGCGTCCTTCGATTGGACTCAGGACGAACGGTTTGAAAAAATAAACCCCTCACCCTGACCCTCTCCCATGCGTGGGAGAGAGAAAGAATAAAGCTTCGTGCTGGTTTTATCAGTGTATGACCAGGGAACATCAGCAACTTGATATTACTCCCTGACCGCGGTTGCTTGGTTGCTCACAACCGCAATTCAGGATGACGGATCAAATATTATAAAGGCAAAGACGAAATTTTAACCTTTAAAATAGGGCTCCGGGAGGCCTGCTACGCCGGGCTCTACGACAAAGACGCTTCCGCTCAGGAGATATTTCTTCAAGTCGGCCCCGCTCATAGTCTCTCTCGCAGTAGTGATGAAGAGCCTGTCCATTTTCTCTCCCCCGAAAATACAGCCGCACGGGCGGGGCACGGGTACTTCGACTTCTGCAATAGCCCTGCCCGAGGTATCGTAACGCACCACACTGCCCGCGGCGTTATGCACGCTCCAGACGCAGCCCTCCGAGTCCACGGTAAGCCCGTCGGGGAACGCGCCCGTTGATTTGTCGACTTCCGCGAATACTCTCCTGTTTGAGACAGCGCCCGTTTCTACCTCGAAATCGTATTTGAAAACGGCGTACCTGAAGCTCTCCGTGTGATACATTATGCCGCCCTCGGGACTCCAGCCCATCCCGTTCGAGCAAACAACGTCCGGGATAACCCTGGTTACACTCAAATCAGTGCCGAGCCTGTATAAGCTTCCGGAGGGCTTGTCCCACTCGGTATCGGACATGGTGCCGCCCCAGAACCTGCCCTGCCTGTCGCATTTGGCATCATTGAACCTGTTGTCGGGAAGACCGGCCTCGGGGTCGCTTATCATCGTGAGTCTGTCAGCCGGAGGGTCGTAAAATGCAAAGCCGTCCCTGAGCGCAAGAACGAGACCGCCCCTTTCCCTTAAACACAGAGCGGAGACGGGCTGCGGAAGTTGATATACTGTGTCCGAATTGTTCTCCGTCCGGTATCTATGAACCTGACCCCTCGTAATATCGACCCAGTAAAGCGCTTTTTCCGGCACGCTCCAGACCGGCGACTCCCCGACTATCGCTTCCGCTTTCAGCGCCAATTCGGCTCTATATGTTTTTACGCTTTTCAAAGACAATACCCGTCCCAAGGCAATCGATCCGGTTATAGATTGAACCAGTTAATATAAATTAACCCCCTGTCCGGAAGCCGGGGTAGAGCATCATTCCTCCGTCAACGTAAAGCACATCGCCCGTCACATAGTCCGAGTCGTCCGAGGCAAGCCATACGGCGGCTCTTGCGATGTCCTCGACCTCCCCTATGCGTCCGTAAGGTATGAGGGTCAGAAGCCCCTTCATGCCTTCGGGCGTAGACCATACCGACTTGTTGATGTCCGTCTTGATGGCTCCGGGGGAAATGGCGTTTACCCTTATACGCTGAGGGGCAAGCTCCTGGGCGATCGTCTTCATGAACATCTTTATTCCGCCCTTGGCGGCGGCGTAATTCGCATGCCCCGCCCAGGGTATCGAGTCATGAACCGATGAAATGCAAATGATTTTGCCGAGAGCACAGGAGATATCAGGAGTCATCCCCCTTCTCATGAACTCGCGCACCGCCTCCCGAGAGCACAGGAACTGACCCGTGAGGTCGACAGCCAGGGCCATATTCCACTGCTCAAGCGTCATTTCGTGAAACGGGGCGTCTTTCTGAACTCCCGCGTTATTGACAAGTATGTCGATGCTCCCGTAGCGCTTTATCATCTGACTGAACATCTCCTGCACCTCTTGCTCGCTGCTGACGTCGGCCTGAAGGGCTATGGCCTCTCCGCCCGCCCCTTTTATCTCGTCCACGACCTCTCCGGCTTTATCTCCTCCTGCTCTGTAGTTAACGACTACAGAAGCTCCGGCCTCGGCAAGCCCAATCGCAATCGCCTTTCCGATCCCGGAGCTGGACCCGGTCACGAGCGCGCGCTGGCCTTTTAAAACGCCGTTCTTCTCATTTCCCATGATAATCACCTCCCACTGGTTAAAATAAAACGGATTTACCGTTTTCCGTAGTTAAGAATACTTTATTACACAGGGAATTCGTTAAATTTCCATTAACCGGCACAACAGGGGAATGAGCAGGCGCAGACCTGATCAGGCGGCGCTTTTGGAGCGCCTTTCACGCAGGTTTTCGATAATCACATAAAAGACGGGAACCACGATGAGGCTCAGAAGCGTAGAGAGTATCATGCCGCCGAATACCGCCGTGCCGAGCGAATGCCTGCTGTTGGCCCCCGCCCCGCTCGCTAATACGAGGGGAACTACGCCAAGAATAAACGCAAATGCCGTCATCAGTATGGGCCGCAGTCTTATAAGCGCGGCCTGCATCGCGGCATCGACTATCTCCATGCCCTCTTCGCGGCGCTGCTTGGCGAATTCAACGATTAAAATTGCGTTCTTGCTCGCAAGACCTATGAGCATGACGAGACCGATCTGACAGTACACGTCGTTCGAAAGCCCTCTTATATACTGAGCCAGCATCGCTCCCAGAAGGGCGAGCGGAACGGCGAGCATGACCATAAACGGCATGGCCCAGCTTTCGTATAATGCCGCGAGGAATAAAAACACGAATACGAGGGAGAGGGCGAAGATCAGGGGCGCGAGGTTCCCCGCCTTTATTTCCTGATAGGAAACACCGGACCACTCGTAGCCCATGCCCTCCGGCAATATCTTGGCCGCAAGCTCTTCCATGGCGTTAATCGCCTGCCCGGAGCTGTAGCCGGGGGCGGAGTCGCCGTCTATTTCGGTCGAGCGGTAAAGGTTGTAGTGGGTAATGGTTTCAGGTCCGACTATTTCCTTCACATCTATAAGGGTGCTGAGAGGCACAACACTCCCGGTTTGCGTGCGCACATAGAGACGGGATATATCCTCGGCGCTGGTTCGATACTCGTCCTCTGCCTGAATGAACACCCTGTATACTCGTCCGAATTTGTTGAAATCGTTAACATAAAGAGCGCCGAGATAGGCCTGCAAAGTTGCGAAGATATCAGATACGGATACCCCCTGTGTCTTTGCCTTTGTTCTGTCGAGCTCAATGTAGAGACCCGGCACGTCGGCGGTAAAGGAGCTGAAGAGGCTGACAAGCTCGGGCCGTTTATTTCCCTCTTCGACCATCTCGCCCATTACTTTGGCAAGCGTCTGGAGACCCAAATCCGCCCTGTCCTCAAGCTCGAACTGAAAACCGCCCGTAGAGCTTAACCCCTGTATAGGAGGCGCGTTGAAGGCAACGACTACAGCCCCCTGAACCCCGGCGAACTTCTTACGAACGCTGGATAACATATAGTCGAGCTGAAGCTCCTTGGATTTTCTCTTGCCCCAGGGGGCGAGCACGGCAAACATGGCTCCGGAGTTGGAGTCCGCGGCGGATGTAAGGAAATTCAAGCCGGCAATGGCAACCACGTGGTCGATCCCGGGAGTATTCATAAGTATTTCATAGACCTGATGCATTGTCTCGGTGGTGCGCTCCAGAGAAGAGCCCTCCGGGCCCTGAACGTTGACGATGAAATAGCCCTGATCCTCCTCGGGTACGAAACCGGTCGGAACAAGCTTAAACATGTAAAACGTGGCTCCCATGAGCACAACAAAAACAATTACGACGATCTTCCAGCTGGTAGTCAATCTCCCGACCAGTCCGTGATAGGAATTTCTGAATCGGTCGAAGCCCTCGTCGAATTTCCTGAAGAACCAGAATTTCTTTCCGCTCTCCCTGCGCAAAAAGAGCGTGCAGAGCGCGGGGCTCAAAGTAAGGGCATTTATTGTGGATATACCGACCGAGCAGGCTATTGTAAGCGCGAACTGCCTGTAGAGCTGCCCGGTTATTCCCGGCATGAAAGAGACGGGAACAAAAACGGCCATGAGTACGAGGGAGGTCGCGACTATCGGTCCCGTCACTTCTTTCATCGCGGCGCTCGTGGCCTCCTTCGAGGAAACACCCTTCTCCTCTATCATTCTGGATACGTTCTCCACAACGACTATGGCGTCGTCCACCACGAGGCCTATCGCCAGCACGAGGCCGAAGAGCGTGAGGGTGTTGATGGAAAAACCGAGCGCGTTAATTAGCGCAAAGGTCCCGATTAATGATACGGGAATGGTTATCGCCGGAATGAGTGTCGCGCGGAAGTTCTGCAGGAAAACGAATACGACTATAAACACGAGTATGAAGGCTTCCAGGAGGGTTATTACGACCTCTTCTATCGACGCTCTGACAAAAGCCGTCGTGTCATAGATTATCTCGTAATCGACCCCCGCGGGAAAACTTTTCTTGAGCTCCTCCATTGTGGCCCGTATTTCTTTCGCGAGGTTAAGGGCGTTTGCGCCCGGAAGCTGATAGACGCCGATCCCTATTGTCTGGCCGCCGTCAAGCGTGGCGGCGGTGCTGTAATCCTCCGCGCCCAGCTCCACACGGGCCACATCTTTGACGCGAACCACCGAACCGTCCTCGTTGGCGCGTATAATTATGTCCTCGAATTGCTCGACATTCTCGAGCCTGCCGAGTGTGGTGATCGTATACTGAAACTGCTGGCCCTCGGGTACAGGGGGCTCTCCTATCGCGCCAGCGGCTACCTGAACGTTCTGCTCGGATATCGCGTTTGATACGTCGGTTGTAGTCAGGTCAAGGCTCGCGAGCTTGTCGGGATCGAGCCATATACGCATGGAGTATTCCCTCTGCCCCCAGATCGTCAGGTTTCCGACCCCGGGGATCCGCTTCAGGACATCAGATATATGGATATCGATATAATTGCTTAAAAAGAGATCGTCCCTCGTTCCGTCGGGTGAGATCATGTTTACGGCAAGGACAAGGCTGGTCGACTGTTTATTTACCGAAATACCGTACTTGCTTACCTCTTCCGGCACTCTGGGCGTGGCGAGCTGAACCCTGTTCTGCACATCAACGGCGGCTATATCGAGGTCGTAGCCGATTTCAAAAGTAACATTGAGGGACATGGTGCCGTCGTTCGAGCTGTCTGACTGCATGTACGTCATTCCCTCGACGCCGTTTACCTGCTCCTCTATAGGTGTGGTTACGGTCTCCTCGACGACCTCCGCGCTTGCGCCGGTGTACGTAGCGGTGACATTGACCGTAGGCGGGCTTATCTCGGGGAACTGCGCGATGGGCAGCACGGGAATCGATATACCGCCAATGAGCGTTATCAGTATCGCCACTACTGTCGCCAGCACGGGACGGTTAATGAAAAAATCAACCAAGACAAATCTCCCTTATTGATTCGAAAGGCCTCACGGCTCAGTTACCGGGTCCCATTGTCGGCTTGGGCGAAGACGGTGCCTCTTTCGCCTTTTCCGCCGCAGTCTCAGGTTTTACGGTTGCGCCGGGCTTTACCTTCTGGAGCCCGTCTGTTATGACTTTCTCTCCCGGCTTGAGACCCTTTTCTATTATTCTGTTCTTCCCGTAACCCGGCCCCGCAGTTACGCTCCTGAATTCGGCTTTATTGTCCGCGCCGACGACGTATACGAACGTTTGGCCCTGCTGATCCCCTATAGCCTGCTGAGGAACCACTATCGTATCCGGCTGTTCTTTCAGCAGAAGCCTGACCTTGACGTACTGCCCAGGGAGTATGGTTTCCGAGCTGTTCGGAACGACGGCCCGCATTGTTATTGTTCCCATCGAAACGTCCACCTCGTTATTGACGAAATCAACGGTTCCGTCCTCTGGGTGCACACTTTCATCCGGGAGAATTATGCTGACGGTCAAGTCGCTCTTCCGCTGCTGTTTAAGCACTTCGGGGATATCCTTCTCGGCGACTGTAAAATAAACGTACAGGGGGTCGAGCTGGACGATTGTGGCCAGTTTTGTGGCCTCTCCCCCGGCTCCGACAAGGTTGCCGACGTCGACGTATCTTCTTCCGATCCTGCCGTCAAATGGGGCGTACATGGTGCAGTAGCTCAAGTTGAGCTTCGCCTGAGTAACGTTCGCTACACCGGCCTCCACAGACGCCTGGGCTTCTGCGGCCTGTGTCAGATAGTCGTCATAAGCGTCTTTCGTTATGTAATCCTTTTCAACGAGAGGTTTGTAGCGTCTCACCTGCTCGCGGGCGTACGCGAGCGCCGCCCTGCTCTCCGCAAGCTCCGCCTGAGCGGCCTTGAGCGCCGCTTCAAAAGGCCTCGGGTCTATTACAAAGAGGAGGTCGCCCTCCTTTACGTCGGCGCCGTCTTTAAACGCCCTTTTTATCAAAAATCCCTCTACCCTCGCGTTAATATCCACCGACTGAATCGAATTGATTACCCCCACATAGTCGAGGTAAACCGGAACCGTTTCGGATTTCGCCTCCGCCACCGTCACGGGCATGGCGGGCGGGGTCTTGCTCTCATCGTCCTTGCCGCAGCCCAAAGCCGCCGTCAGAATAAATACCAGAGCGGATGAAAGGGCAAGAGGTAAACCGTAGCGGGATTCTACTGTAATTAGTTTATTCATATTAATTCTCTCCTCCTTCATCGACAGGATTCAGGTCCTGAGGCAGGTCCGGGGACGGAAGCTCCGTACCGATTGCGTTTATGAGATTCGCGTATGAAGTGAAAATATCGGTCCCCGCCTGAACCCGCTCGGCCCTGGCCTCGGCGAGAGTGGTCTGAGCCTGGAGAAGCTCGACGATGTCGCCTACGCCCGTACGGTAGCGGGCAAGGGAGGCTTCATAGGACTCTTCGGCGCTTTCGAGCAGATTATCCGCCGCGTCTACGGACTGGACCGCGGTGCGGAAATTAAAATAGGCCTCCCATACCCGGTTTATCACAATCTGCTCCTGAAGCCTGAGAGCCGCGCGGGCGGACTCGAGATCGGCGTCTGCCTGGCGGACTGAGTTAATGATGGTAAAACCCTGAAAGATTGGAACCGTCAGCTGGAGACCGACCAGGTAGTTGGTAAAATATTCGCTCGACTGACCCTCGGGCCTCACCCACCACCTGAGCAGCTGCGCCGTGGCCGAGATTTCGGGAAAAAACTCCGACCTGGCCTCCCTCACGAGGGCTTCCTTCTCTCTTACGATGGCCTTTACAGCCGCGAGGTCCGGCCTGTTGCTCATCCCTGTATCTATCAGGTCGTTCACGTTCGCGGCGAGAAGGGCCAGCGGAAATTCGCCTACGTCGCCTGAAACATCGAACCCGGTATTGGCGGGCCAGCCGACTACGGTCGCAAGCTCCCCGCGGTATATTTCAACATTACCCCTGTCTTCCACAAGATCGAGCTCGATCTGCGACAAAGTAGCCCTTGCCTGAAGCACATCGGGGAGCGTGCCGACCCCCGCCTCCAGCCTGAGATCAGCCGCTTCGAGGCTCGTTTTCGCCTCCTCGAAATTCGTTTCGTCCGCAAGAACCAGCGCCTTGCTCCCTATGTATTTATAAAACGCGACCGCCACCGCGTTCAGCACGTTCTGAATCGCCTGATTTTGATTCCAGTTCGCGTTAATAAGAGTGAGTCTGGCGGCGTCTATAGAGGCCTCGCGGCCGCCGAAATCGAAGAGGAGGTAGTTAAGCGACAAGCCGACGTTTCCGTACTGCTCTTTGAAGGGGTCGGTACCCGTCGATGACCCGCCGCCCCGCGCGTAAGCGTAGTTCGCAACGCCGCCTATCTGGGGATAATAGAGACCGCGCGCCCGGGCCCATGCGGCGGCCGCGGCCCTGGCGTCCTGCCACGCCTGCTGGGTCGTAGGGTTATTGATGAGCGCAATGTCGACAAGCTGTGACAGAGTTAGTCTGTCAGCCTCGGGCCTGAGCTCTTCGGGTATCGTCGGCAGTTCCTCGACCTGAAAGGCCTCTCGCAGCTCCTTCTCGGAGGGTTTCCACTCCACTCCGGGGGCCGGGGAAGCCTCTTTATACGGATCGAACTCCGGGATTCCGTTCGCGCAGGAAATAGTCAACGCAGCCACGAAAACAGCGAGGTAAAGAAAAACCGATTTAGAGCAAGACAAATCGAGTCTCCACACAAGATTAGAAAGGATTAATGTAAAGGCGGTTCCAGTAACCGCGCTGTCGAGTAAAAGATCAATAAAACAACACGAAATAATAATATCCTTTACTCATAATTGTCAAGCTGATAAAACCGTTTTGTTTAAAATCCGGGTCTATGCTACGCCGTTTTCCCTGTTCAGCCTGTCCGCGGTCTTCTTCGCGTCGATCATCGCGAAGACGAGAAGCGCGAGCCCGGCGGCGGTATATCCGCCCAAAATGAATAAAGCCGGTTTATCGGAAAAGTCGAGCCCGGACTCTATAAATCCGACAAGAGGGCCCCTCACAAGGAGGCTTATGACGAAATTAAGCGCTACCAGTATGAGGCCTTTTAATATCTGGTTGTTGTAAAGCTGGCCGAGACCGGGCAGAACGCCGGACAAAATTAGCGCGACGTAGGGGTTTTTCCTCTTTTTCCTGGGATCGCTCATGAACCGATTTTAACACTCTCTGCTTTAAATACCGGATAATCAATCATTAAAAGATAGACCGTAACAAGGTATTTAGAAAGCTCCCCCCTCCCTCAGCAGGAAGAAATCAGTTTTTTAAGCTCTGCTCCCGGGTCAGGGGCTTTCATAAAGGTCTCGCCTATAAGAAACACATGGACCCCTTCCTCCCTCAGGCTCCCGATGTCACGAGAGGACCCTATGCCGCTCTCGGCAATTACGATTATTTCCGGGGGTATCATTTTAGCAAGCCTGGCCGAGACACCGAGATCAACCTCGAATGTCCGGAGGTCCCTGTTGTTGATGCCGATTATTCTGCTGCCCGCCTGAAGGGCCCTCTCAAGCTCGCCTTCGTTGTGAACCTCGACTACCGCGTTCAAACCGAGAGAGTGAGTCAGCTCAAGAAGCTCCTCTAACATATCCTGCCCGAGCGCCGCCACGATGAGCAGAACCGCGTCCGCGCCGTAATACCGGGCCTCGTAGACCTGATACGGATCTACTATGAAATCCTTACGCAGAAGGGGGATACCGACTGCCTCCCTCACCTTCCTCAGATAGGTCAAACTGCCCCTGAAAAACTTCTCGTCCGTGAGAACGGACAGTGCCGAGGCGCCTGCGTCCGAATAGCTGCGGGCGATTTTAACGGGATCGAAATCCTCTCTGAACACCCCTTTTGAGGGGGAGGCGTGTTTTATTTCGGCGATAATTTTAAGCGCGCCTCCGGGACGTATGGCCCTGAAGAAATCCCGGGGGGCTTCAGAATCCTTGAGCAGCTCCTTTAAGGATTGAAGCGGGAGGGATTCCCTGGCCTCATCTATTTCACTTATTTTATTTTCGAGAATCGTATCGAGAATCGTGCCTTTCATTATACAAGCCTAAATCAGGCTATGATTTACTTGTAAGCCTGGCGAGCTCTTGAAGCTTTGCCATAGCCTTTCCCGAGTCGAGTGATTCCTGAGCCCGCTCGAGAGATTCGTTCATATCCGGGCTGGTCTCGGAAACATAGATCGCGGCAGCCGCATTGAGAAGGACTATGTCCCTTTTGGCCTCCTTCTCCTCGCCACTTAGTATAGATAGTACAATATCGGCGTTTTCCCTTGCGGTACGCCCGCCCTTGAGCTCGCTTATGCTCCTTTTTTTGAACCCCAGGTCCGAAGGTTCGAAATTATACTTTTTCACCATGCCGTCCTTAAGCTCCGCCACAACAGTCTTGCCCGTTACCGTCATTTCATCCAGGGAATCCATGCCGTGAACAACCATGGCGCTTTTATGCCCCAGGTTTCTCAATACCTTGACTACCGGGTCGAGCAGCACTTCAGCGTAGACGCCTATAACCTGGTGCTTTAGCCCGACCGGATTGACTATCGGGCCCAGTATATTGAATATGGTCCTTATCCCTATCTCCTTTCTGGGACCTGCCACGTTTTTCATCGCCGGATGGTAGAGAGGGGCGAACAGGAATACGATTCCCGCTTCATCGAGAATACGCTCCGCCAGTTCCGTAGAGTGATTTATATCGACACCGAGCTCTTCGAGAACGTCCGCACTTCCGACGTAGCTGGATACCGAGCGATTGCCGTGCTTCGCAACGGGCACCCCGGCGCCCGCCACGACAAAAGAGGCGGCGGTCGAGACGTTAAACGTTCCCTGGCTGTCCCCGCCCGTGCCGCACAGATCGACTATGACTTCACGGGAAGAACTGAGCGTTGCCGCTTTATCCAGCATCACCTTTGCCGCGCCGGTTATTTCGGACACGGACTCTCCCTTCATTCTGAGCGCGACAAGGAAGGAGGAAATCTGACCCGGAGTCGCCTCCCCTTCCATCATCATCTCAATGACCTCGGACATCTCGTCTTCCTCAAGGTCGATTCGTTCCACAACTTTGGCTATGGCTTCTTTCATCATATCAGATTTCACCTTTATCCTGGGCAAGCCTGATTTTATCCAGAATCCCGTTAATGAAAGACCCGGATTCCTCGGTACCGAACCTCTTTCCCAGCTCAACGGCCTCGTTTATGGTAACAGCATGAGGTATGTTGCTCAAGTAAATCAGCTCGTAGGCGGCCACGCGTAAAATATTCCTGTCTATGTTCGACATCCTCGACAGACGCCAGTGTTCCGAAAACCGTCCGAGAATTTCATCTATACCGGGAAGATTTTTGCAGGTTCCCTTTATAAGCAGGGTGGAGAATTCCCTCATCTCATCATCAAGGCTTATACCGCTTCCCTCCAGAAAGATAGAGAGGTCCGATTCAAGCCCGGATAAGTCTCCCGTGAACTCGTGCAAAGCATCGTACTGATATAGAAACTGGAGCGCAAGTTCCCTAGCGCGTCTCCTTTTACCCATATGGAAGGCAACTACCTTTTTCGGGAAAGTATTTTAGTAAGATTAGCCATTTCAATTGCTGAAAAAGCGGCCTCCGCACCGCGGTTCCCCGCTTTTGAACCTGCTCTCTCAATGGCCTGTTCAAGTGTTTCCGTTGTAAGTACGCCTGAGGTGACCGGCACGTCCTGACCGAGGCTTATAGAAACTATTTCCCTTGTAACCGTAGAGGAGAGATAGTCGAAGTGGGGAGTCTCCCCCCTGATAATAGCCCCTAACGCTATTATGGCATTGTACTTTTTTCTTTCGGCCGCTTTTTTCACCGCATAAAGCAGCTCATAGGAGCCGGGAACCTTGATAATATCAATATCGCCCTCCGACGCCCCGTGCCTCATAAGGACGTCAACCGCGCCGCTCAGGAGCCTGTCGGTGATAAAATCGTTAAACCTGCTTACGACAACCGCAAACTTAATCCCCTTGGCATCCAGCTTCCCTTCATAAGTTTCAGGCATGGCTATCTCCTTGTCAGTCAACCATTGAAAGAAGGTGTCCCAGCTTATCTTTCTTAACCTTTAAATAATTAGAATTCCTTCCGTTAGGCGGAATCTCGATAGGCACTCTCTCCACTATCTGAAGCCCGAACCCCTCAAGACCCTTAATCTTCTTCGGATTATTGGTAAGAAGCCTCATTTTCCTGACCCCCAGGTCGAGAAGAACCTGGGCGCCTATCCCGTAATCTCTCAGGTCCGGTTTAAAGCCGAGTTTCTCATTCGCCTCGACTGTATCGAACCCGTCGTCCTGGAGCGCATATGCCTTTATCTTGTTTACAAGACCGATGCCCCTCCCCTCCTGCCTCATATATAGGATAACCCCCTTACCCTCCTTTTCTATGATACGCATGGCCTGTTTTATCTGTGGTCCGCAGTCGCACCTGAGTGAGCCGAAAACATCGCTTGTAAGACACTCGGAATGAACCCTTACAAGTACCCCCTGGTCAGGCGTGATATCCCCTTTTACGAAAGCCACGTGATGCTGGGGGTCTATATCGCTTTCATAAACTATGGTCTCGAATTCGCCGAACTCAGTTGGAATGACAGCCGAAGCCGCCCTCCTAACCAGGCTTTCCGCCCTCAGACGGTGACTGATCAGATCCGCTATAGAGGCTATTTTGATGCCGTGGGTTTCGGCGAATTTCTCCAGATCGGGGAGCCGCGCCATGTCCCCGTCGTCATTCATAATCTCGCAAATTACCGCGGCCGGCCTGAGGTTCGCAAGGCGCGCCAGATCTACCGAGCCCTCCGTATGCCCCGCCCTGACCAAAACCCCCCCGCGCCTGCTGATCAGGGGGAACACGTGTCCGGGCCGTATAAAGTCATCCGGTCTCGCATCCTCGGAAATCGCAAGCTTTACGGTCGAGGCCCTGTCGTAAGCCGAAATTCCGGTCGTAATGCCGTTACAGGCGTCTATCGAAATGGTAAAGGCCGTGTACTGCGGCACCGGATTGTATTCCGGCTTTATAGGCTGGAGTCCGATCTGATCCGCGTTTTCCTTTGACAACGCGAGACAAATAAGACCCCTTCCGTGCTTGGCCATAAAGTTGATAGTCTCGGGATTCGCGAACTCAGCGGCAACAACAAGGTCGCCTTCATTCTCCCTGTCCTTGTCGTCGACAAGGATTACCATCTTCCCCTCTCTAATATCAGAAACCGCTTCTTCAATCGAGCAAATGGGCATAATATTCTCTACCTCATCCCTAAAGAATTATCTTTATTTAATATTATACAGGTTATCAGATTTACAATATATGCGACAAGCTAGTTTTGTCAAATATTCGGCGGCTCGCGGGCCGATAGTAATAGAGACCCGTGGCGTTGATGAAAACTTTGCCGGGCGCACTTGAGAAGCAATATCCCAAAAAAGCGGCTCCGACAAATAGAGAGGGTCACGGGACATTCAGACTATGGACAATTCCGGCGAATGCCTCGTTGTAGTAAACGTCCCCATTTTGAAGAACGGCAAAAACACCGATTTCCGGGTGATCCTTCAGAAACTGAAACGCTTTATCCTTTCCCATCACATAGAGAGAAGTCGCGTAGGCGTCAACCAGAGCGCTGTTTCCCCTGAGAACTACCGTCATGCTGAGGAACTCGCGGCCCGGTTTACCAGTTTCGGATACGATTAAGTGATGATAGGCCTTTCCACCCGGATCAATTATCCTTTCATAACCCCCGCTCGTAGATATAGCGAGGTCATCCGTGCCGGTCCTGAATGAGGCGATTATCCCCTCTTCTTCGGGGTTCTTTATACCGATTTCAATGTCATTACCGAAAACCTTGATGTCGCCGGAAAGGGAGACGATGCCTTTCTTTACTCCCCTAGACTTTAGAACCTTTACCGCCTCCTCAACGGCGAAACCCTTGCCGATGCCTCCGAGATCGAGCATCATACCCTCTTTTTCCAGATAAACACGGTCACCGTCAATTTTAAGCATCCTGTAGTCGACCAAAGCCCTCGCTTTCTCAATATCCCTGTCTTCGGGCGGAGGGCCGTCCTCCCTGCCGAAGCGGTAAACCCCTATTGTAAGGGCGCCGATTGTCGGATCGAACGCGCCTCCGGTATCCTCCGCGACAGACAGGGCAATTTCCAGGACATCTCTGGTATCCCCGCTCACCCTGACAGGCTCAATGCCGGCCATTCTGCTTATTTTCGATATTTCGCTATCGGGCTTATAATCGGAGAGCTTTCCGTCAAGCTCCCCTATCCTTGAAAAAGCCGCGTCGGCATCATCGTTGGTCCCGCCCCGGATTAGTACTCCGGCGTGCGTGCCCATATGATACTGCGCTCTTTCAACGGTTTCCTCTTCCACCGGGAAAGCAGGTTTAAACGAGATAATTATCAGGAGGAATAAGAGGAGTAATACGTTTATGTAAAACGGACACGCCGATTGAAAATTTAGTATAGAATTATTCATATTATATTTAAACGTACGAGCATAAGAATATCATATCAAAAACGGAATTTTGAATATAATTACGCGGAGACCGCCGAAGCGTCCGGGCGGATATACGGCTTATGCTCGAAGCCGGCCTGTAAAGTATTGACTCGGCTTCAAGTTAGCATTAATTTTTATAATGTAACGACTTCATATTATTAGAAATATAACGGGGTTCTTAAGAGCGAATGATAATTCAGTGCGAAAAGTGCAGGAGAAAATTTAAGATAGAGGACTCCGAAATTACAACCCCCGGAGGCAAGGTCACTTGTCCCGATTGCGGGTACGCCTTCTCAGCCGGGGAGATAGAGATATCCTACGGGGAAGAAAGCGACGAACAGCAGGACTCGTTGACTGACAGCGAAGTGGATAAACCGGGACATAAATCTCCCGCGGCGGATAAAAGCGATCAAGAGGCCGGCGCGGATGATAGCTATGCGTTGACCGATGACGAGCGGACGGGCGATGCTTCAGGGAAGGAGGGGCCGCCCGGAAGGGAGAAGGAAAACGAATCAAAGGATTTCACTTATGATCTCAAAGACGACCTGGCAACCGGGGACGGGGGAAATTGGGAGGATTTTGTAAGCATTAGCAAATCCGAGGAACAAACCGAAGAGCTTGAAATAAGCCACTCGCCCGATACAGACACGGAGGACCAATACTTTAACTGGGAAAAACTGGGAATCGACCGCGAACCCGTAGAAGTTCCCGACACCACACCCCGGCTTTTCGAGGATGAAGAGGGGGGGCGGTACGAAGACGGAGGCATGGATAGCGAGGACAGGGAAACGAGAGCCATCGATGATGAAGAAGCTGATTTAAACGACAATTCGTATAAAGAAGAAAAAGCGGGCGCATCGTATCGGCGTAAATCATCCGAGAAGCTGGCAATAGATATGGATGTACTCTCAAACAATCCGCTTTCTCAAAAGGGGTTTTCCGGCGCATCCCGTAGGTCCCCCTACCAATCACGGGGACTTCATACCTCAAGATCCAAATCCGGAGGAGGCGCATTCCGGGGTATCGCATACGGAATTATCGCGGCGGCGGTTCTCATAGTCATAATAACCGCATCTTACATAATACTCCTTAACACCGGGGTAATTCCGAAGGAAACTTCCGAGAAAGTACGCAATCTCGCGCAATCCATAATTCCGCTTGACCTGAGCGAGAGAGCGCACAACGATGTCATCATAACCGAACACGCGGGGAGATGGATGAATACCAGAAACGGACCCCTGTATATTGTTTCGGGAAAAATTACGAACAGGGCGCGCCATCCGGTACATTTTGTAAAGATACATAGTGAATTCCTGTCCGCCGGGCAAATTCTTTTCGAAAATGACATATACGCCGGCAATACATTTACGGAAAACGAGCTCAAAGTATCGCCTCTTCAGGACGTTCTTTTAAAACTCAAGAAAAAGAACGGCAATATAGACTATTACAATACGAACAAGCTGGCAGGCCTCAATTACAACATACAGCCGGGGGAATCGATACCCTTTTACTCCGTTTTTCTCCCTCAGAGCAGGGTGCTGGGACTTAAGTACAATCTGAGGATCGCTGATTACGAGGATCCTGTGTCAAACTGAATTTTCCCGTTTTATTGCCGTAGCACGGCGGAGAGCCCAGAGAAGACTCATCTTGATATATTCTATTGACTCAAGTACAATTACTTTTTTAATAGCCGACATAAAGCGTTGTCATTCAATCCGATTTCCGGAAAAATTAAAAGTTTTATGGGAGCGCGCAGATTAACTGTATTCAAAAATTGTGGATGTTTTTAAAATATGACATCCGAGGTAATATATGAAATCCACCCGTCTTAAAATCAGTGTTAGCCAGGACGGTCTCCTGCCCCAGGAAACGGCAGAGATTGCTACTTTGGAGTTTCCGACACTACCCAAAAAGCTCTTAAAGGCTTTGGGTTTTGAAAGGGTCGATTCCAAAACATATGTCGGCGTGCTGCCGGTATTCATTAACCTGGGGGAAAAAGATCAGGAAATCGAGATTGAACTCGGTGTAACCCTTCCGGAGATGAGAAAGAAGATAATAGAGATAGTCAAAACCCCGGCAAGGCTTATATCAGTCCCGGAAGATACAAATACCCGGACCGCCGCCAGCCGGAAAAAGAAGGCTCCGGCAAAAACAACCTCGAAAAGAACAACCAAGAGGTAAAGGGTAAAAGTATATGCGCATTGAAAATATTGAAGAATGTCTAACATTCGATGACGTTCTTTTAGTACCGGCCTATTCGGAAATCCTTCCGAATGATGTAGATGTGTCCACACAGCTTACGCCCGGCATCAAACTGAACATACCGCTTCTGAGCGCCGCAATGGACACCGTTACGGAATCGAGCACGTCCATAGCAATGGCGCAGGAAGGCGGCATCGGCATTATTCATAGAAATATGGAGATTCACCAACAGGCCGCCGAAGTGAATAAGGTGAAAAAATACGAGAGCGGGATGATCGTAAACCCGCTCACGGTGCGCGCGGAACACAGAGTAAGAGACGCTCTCGATATTATGCTCAAACAGAACATAACCGGACTTCCGGTTACCACCGAGGACGAAACCCTTCTGGGAATCATCACTTTCAGGGATCTCAGATTTGAGAAAAATCTCGACTTCAAGGTCAAGCAGATAATGACTCCGAAGAAGAGGCTCATCACTGTCAAGGAAGGTACGACACTTGAAGAGGCGAAGGAGCTGCTCCATAAATACAAGATTGAGAAACTTCCGGTCGTTAACAACGATTTCAAGCTCCGCGGCCTGATCACAATGAAGGACATCGAAAAAATAGAGAAATATCCCACAGCCTGTAAAGACGAAATGGGCAGGTTGAGATGCGGGGCGGCGGTAGGCATCGGACCCGAAAGAGAGGAAAGAATAGAGGCGCTGTTAAGCGCGGGATGCGACGTCATCGTGATCGACACGGCTCACGGTCATTCGCAGAGAGTGATAGAAGCAATCAAATCGACTAAATCCAACTTTAGGAACGTTGAGCTTATAGCCGGCAACGTCGGAACGGGGGAAGGGGCTGAAGCGATGATAAAGGCCGGCGCCGACGCAGTCAAGGTAGGGGTCGGGCCGGGTTCCATTTGCACGACCCGCGTGATCGCCGGCATCGGCGTGCCTCAGATTTCAGCCATACAGGACGTTACGAGAATTGCCGATTTGAACGGCGTGCCCGTAGTGGCGGACGGGGGGATAAAGTATTCCGGAGACGTTGTGAAAGCGCTTGCGGCGGGCGCGCGCAGCGTTATGATCGGAAATCTGTTCGCCGGAACGGACGAAGCTCCGGGAGAAGTAATCCTTTTTCAGGGCAGAACCTACAAGGTTTACAGAGGCATGGGATCCATTGAGGCCATGAAAAAGGGGAGCAGGGACAGATACGCTCAGAACCAGGGCGACGATATGATAGACGCCAAGCTCGTGCCCGAAGGAATAGAGGGCAGGATACCTTCGAGAGGACCCATCGGGAGAACCGTTTACCAGCTTATAGGCGGCGTCAGGGCGGGCATGGGTTATACCGGCTCCGGAACGATAGACGAGCTCAGGAGTAACGGCAAGTTTATAAAAGTTACAAACGCGGGGCTCAGAGAAGGACACGTTCATGATGTTATAATCACGAAGGAAGCTCCCAATTACAGAATAGAGTGAATTTCCCCAAAACCCGGAATCTTTTAACCGTCTCAATATTGATAATACTGGAAAATCAAGGCTTATTCGGATATGCGTGAAACTATATTAGTTCTTGATTTCGGATCCCAATATACCCAGCTTATCGCGAGAAGGATACGCGAGCTCGGAGTATATTCGGAGATAAGACCTTTTAATACACCGCTCGATGAAATCCTGGAAACGAAACCCAGGGCGTTAATTCTGTCCGGCGGCCCCGCAAGCGTCTGGGATAAAGACTCTCCTAAAATCGACAGCAAAATATTCGACCTGGAAATCCCTCTCCTGGGAATCTGCTACGGGATGCAGCTTACGGTTCAGACGTTAGGCGGAATCGTAGAGCGCTCCGAGAGGCGGGAGTTCGGACCCGCCAGTCTCCGGGTGCTGGACGGCTTCGATCTGCTGCACGGCATCCCGGAGAAAAGCGATGTATGGATGTCCCACGGTGACCGGGTTCTGGAACTGCCCGGGGGCTTCAAATCTATCGCCGAGAGTGAAAACTCTCCCGCCGCCGCCATAAAGCACGAAACGCGGAAAATATTCGGGACACAGTTTCATCCTGAAGTCGTACATACTAAATACGGCAAAGAGATACTATCGAACTTCCTCTTCAAAATCGCCGAATGCGAAAGCTCGTGGACACCCAAATCGTTCGTCGAGACCGCCATACGCGACATACGTGAGAAAGTGGGGGATTCGACCGTGGTATGCGGGCTTTCGGGCGGGGTGGATTCTGCGGTGGCCGCGGTAATAATCGAGCGCGCCATATGGGACAAGCTTCACTGCATTTTCGTAGATACGGGCCTTATGAGACTGAACGAGGCCGAGGAGGTAGTGGATTCATTCAGGGACATGGGGCTTAATCTTGTGCACGTTGACGCGAAGGAGAGATTTCTTGAAAGGCTCAGCGGCGTCACAGATCCCGAGAAGAAGAGAAAGATAATCGGAGAGGAGTTTATAAACGTGTTCGATGAGGAGGCGTCTAAAATCGAGGGCGCGGAGTACCTCGCCCAGGGGACCCTATACCCCGATGTAATCGAAAGCGTAAGCGTCAAGGGACCGTCCGCGACAATAAAATCTCATCATAACGTCGGCGGACTGCCCGAAATCATGAAGCTCAAACTTGTCGAGCCCCTAAGAGAGCTGTTTAAAGACGAGGTGAGGGCCGTCGGATACGAGCTCGGAGTTCCGGGGGAAATATTGAACCGTCACCCGTTCCCGGGTCCCGGACTCGGAATAAGAATCATGGGCGAAATAACCGGGGAGAGGCTCGAAATATTAAGGCTCGCCGATAATATATTTATAGAGGAAATAAAAAAAGCCGGCGTTTATGACGATATCTGGCAGGCATTTTGTGTATTTATACCCGTAAAAACGGTAGGGGTCATGGGGGACGAGAGGACTTACGAGAACGTAGTGGCGCTCAGGGCCGTAACGAGCCTGGACGGTATGACGGCCGGCTGGGCGAGAATACCCTATGATTTGCTCGAAAAAATTTCGGTCCGGATTATTAATGAAGTAAGGGGCGTAAACAGGGTTGTTTACGATATATCCACCAAACCCCCGAGCACAATTGAGTGGGAGTGAAAAAATGCCCGCTTACCCCGAATGAAGTTTAATTTTTAGGCTTTTTAAAAATTCCGAATTCCCCGGCTATAGTGACAAGCTCCCAGGAATCCTCCCCAAGCTGATTTAAAGCGCTTTCGACACCCACTCCCTGCTTGCTCCTTCTGGCGGAAGCAGCCTCTTTGGATACCGCTATGTCGTGGTCATCGCTGCCCTGAAAAAGCTTATCTACGGATACAACTTTATAATCCCATTTCATTCAACTTCTTCCTCTTCCGATTCTTCCAGTTCCTGAGCGGGGCCTTCGTTCTCGTCTTCTATTATGAGCGGCTCGCTGTTGGCTTCCACGTCGGGCAGGCCGGCTATATATTTATCGTATTCCTTCTTCGTTATAGCCCCTTCCCTCAAATGCCTTTGCGCTATTCTTACGTCATAGAGAAATTCTTCCGTTTTCTTCATTAATCGCTCCTCCGAAGAAATTAAGGATACCTAATCAATGCCGATACGCAATTCAGTCCCGGGGGTGCCTTCAGATCATGAATATTACCTAAACGATTAAGGAATACGAGAAGACTCTTTCCCGGTTTCGCGCGCACGGAAGCGGTTAATTACTTTTCAGGATTCAGGACTTTCCCTGAACCATTCCCAGGTTTTTTTTATGCCTTCCGAAAGTTGAATTTCGGGCTTCCAGCCTAACACCTTTCCGGCAAGCTCGGCATCGAGACTTATCCTCCGCACTTCCCCCGCGCGTTCTTCGGCGTGCTCCACTTTGACGTCTGTTCCGGAGGCAAGCTCAAGCTCCTTTACAAGCTCAGTAACTGATGTCTCGATCCCGGTCCCTATGTTGTAGCTGCCGGAAGGGGCGCCGAGGGCTTTTAAACTGGCGCGCGCAACATCGCCCGCGAATACATAATCCCTTGTCTGACCGCCGTCACCGAAAATTTTGCAGGGCTCGCCCGAAAGTATGCGGCTGCAGAAAATCGCGACTACTCCGGCTTCCCCGTGAGGATTCTGTCTGGGCCCGTAGACATTGGCGTATCTGAGAGCGACATAGTCAAGCGAGTAAATACTCTTATAGTATTCGAGATACTTCTCGACGGCATACTTGGATGTGCCGTAGGCGGAGATGGGCATAGGCGGCGTCTTTTCATCGGCGGGTATATCCTCGGGCTCGCCGTATATGGCCCCGCCTGTGGAGGCGAAAACAAACCTCTTTACACCGTGCTTTAAAGAGGATTCGATAAGATTAAGTGTCCCGAGAATATTAACCGACGCGTCGAAAACGGGGTCTTCGACTGACTTTCTCACATCTATCTGAGCAGCGTGATGGTTTACAATATCGGGCTTGAACGCCGCGATGGCCCTGTCAATCACCTCGCGCTCCCTGATATCGCCCTTTATGAAATCCGCCTTCTCCGGCACGTTTTCAATTATTCCCGAGGACAGATCGTCAAGCACCAAAACATCGTGCCCTTCCCCTAGGTATGAATCCGCCACCCAGGACCCTATGAATCCCGCGCCCCCGGTTACTAGAATTTTCATTTAAGTATCACCTCGAAGTTTTTCTCTTATTATACTGAAATCGAAAAAAAATATTCACATCGCAACGCTAATATTTACTTCTATCCGCCATCTTGTCAATAATCCGCCATGCTCTTTCAACCATAAATCGTAGCCGTCACAAAAATTGTTCGAGCAGGGTTATTAAGCTGATTTTACAGTCAGTAAATGCACAATTCACGTAAACGGGGGGGAACAGTTTTCGCTCTCAATTTACGACCATCTACTACTACAATGACATTTTTTGTCATTATTCACAGCCCCAGCGCAGAATTAAGATTCCGAGGAATTTTCCGATTATTTCTTTTATACCGGATAGTTACGTGGAATGTTTGCTTCATGGCATGAACATTGCATCAGTTCTACGCGGAGGATAAAAAAACCGGAGGACGAGATGAGTAGAAACAACGTAAGAGAACAGTCGCGAAATTTATTTACAGGCATTATGAGTAAGCATAACGGCCAAGGCAGGGAAAAAATTATGATCAACGAATCCCACAGCGACCACAACGCAAAAAACGGTAGTTTCAATGGTAAAGGCAAAGGTAAAAGTAAAGTAATAGCTGACGACGACTACAAACTTCTTCAGTCTTATTTCAAGGAAGTGGGAACGGAGTCTCTTATGACGGCTTCACAGGAGCTGAGAATAGCCATAAAGATAAAAGAGTACAGTTCAAAGGCAAAAAAGCTGGAAGCAGTTATAAAAGAGCTGACCAGGCAAACCCAGGGAAAACAAAAAATAAACGGAGCGTGCTCCTGCCGCCAGGTCAACGGGAATGGAAAGATCTCACGAAGAAAAAATTCCAAAAAAGCTACAGTTTACGGCAACAAAATGCCCTTGAAGATGAGACTGAGCAGGCTCACAGCACTTCACAGGGCATATAAGACCAAAGAAACCCTCAACAAGGATAAATTTATCAAATCAAACCTCAGGCTCGTAATAAGCATTGCTAAAAATTATATGAGCCGCGGATTGCCGTTAGCCGATATAATACAGGAAGGGAATATCGGCCTCATGAAAGCCGTAGAGAAATTCGACCCGACGAAGGGGTACAGATTCTCCACCTACGCTTCCTGGTGGATCATACAGAGCATAACCAGGTCGCTATTCGACCAGACCAGGGTTATCAGAATACCTGTCCGCGTGCTGGAACAAGCTAATAAGATAACAAGAACTACAAACATGCTGCGCGGTGAGAACGGAGAGAATCCGGATATTGAAGAAGTCGCCCAGGAATCCGGACTAAGCGTAAAAAAGGTGTCAAAGGTTATAAAAGCCACCTCTACGAACATAGTGTATCTCGATGCCGCACACTCGAACGGAGGAGAGACGAGAAGCAGTTACGCAGACTTCATACCGGACGATCGCATGCCAACCGACTCGTTGCTGGCCCAGGTTTCGATGAGTGAAAAAATTGAGGAGGCCCTTTCGAATTTGAGCGACAGGGAAGAGGACATTTTGAGAATGAGGTTCGGAATCGGGTACGACGATTCCTATACGCTCGACGAAATCGGTACCAGGTACAGCCTTACGAGGGAACGGATAAGGCAGATAGAGAGAAGGGCGCTTAAAAAACTGAGACAATTGAAGACGGGCGGGATATTAAAGGATTTTATAACCTGCTGACAGGGATCTTAAAACGGATACTGGGTCCTGTGACCCCGGAGAGAGGCGGGTAAAGAGGTAGAAGTCTTACGATGGCCGGAACGCCTTCGCTCTAAAAGCGGAGGGAAACCATATACTGCTTTCCGGGCAGGAAATCCTCATAAGCAATACTCACAAAGCAACATAATCGCCTTCTTTTGGAGGCGTCTGATTACTCTCTTGCTCAAATTCCTTTCCAGCTTGCACGGATTAAATCACAAGACGAGATTGCCGCGATTCGTTTTACAATGGCTGATAAAAGATAAAAATTATATTTTCTTTTTCTTGATAAAAAGAAACAAAAATCATCGACTGCACAGAATGTGGCTGAATATATCTTATTAAGGCTAAAATCTTTTAATTCCCCCCTAATTACATCCTAGTTTAGTGGATAGAAACTAATGACATTATTGATTATGGGAAAGGGCGTCCGATTCCTCGATTGTTCGGGATCGTACCCTAAAATATTTTTACGATTCCGTAATTTATTTTTTTAACGCAATTTCTGTAATGTCGGGAAAGGAAAAAGACGAGATCCTGAATCGGTGTTCAGAATGACTGCTAAAGATTAAGGACTGGATTT
>JAVKFU010000001.1 GCA_040223695.1 Deltaproteobacteria bacterium | reverse complement strand
CCTCGATGCTCAGAAGATCGCTGCCCTCGATGCTCAGAAGATCGCTGCCCTCGATGCTGCGGAGGTCGCTGCCCTCGATGCTCAGGAGATCGCTGCCCTCGATGCTGCGCGTAGACGCACTCCCTATACTTGCAGCAATTGCTGTACCGGAAGACAAGAGCGCTAATAAAAAAGCTACCTGTCCTATGACAATTCCTGTCATACGTCTTTCATCGCTCATTTTTCGATCTCTCCAACAAGTCGAATTATTGAGGGGCAAATATTGCCCGATCTTGAACTGTTTACTTATCTATGGCCGAGCTAGGATTTCGATCTCTCATTCATTTCAATTTGATTTTTCAACTTTTTTGTCACTATTTTTTTTGTCACTACTTGCATTACTCACAAGCCCCTCATCCTTGAGTAGCTCTTTGAATGTCCTTTCATCTTTCTCTTCATTCAAATAGTGAAAAATCCCGAGTCCGGTTCGAATGACATGATCTCCGCGACTTCTGTCGGGCCTCGGCAAATTTGTTAACCAGTTATCTATTTCCTCCAGCAGGGCTTGACACTTCTCTCGCAGGAACGCATCGAATTTCGGTAGGTCTTGAATTCTTATTCCATCGTCCGCTACTGCTGCTCGTTCAAACCGGCCCTTCCCAGATTCCTGTTTCAACATGTTGAATTCGATAGTGTTAATAAAGTTCCGAATAACGTTACCGACCCGCTCAAAATTATGAACACCCTGAGCCTCCGGTATATATTCTCTTCGAAGTACTCGATACCAACCGGCGTCTGTCTCCTTCACTGCATTTACTCTTATCAGTTCATCCAGAATTGATCTCGGAGACATATCGCCGCTATGTTTTCTTACTAATACGGCGAAAGAAACATCATTCGGGCTCGGAGATTCATACTGAAGCTCAAGCGGCAATCCGTACGGCCCTGTAAAGTCTGGATCGGTATGCCATCCCACCAGAACGCGACCCAATCGGTTGTAGCTTATTTTTAGTTCGAATCGCTCTTTTTGAG